>JAISOR010000254.1 GCA_031275535.1 Treponema sp.
GTTTGAGTTGCTATTATTCTGATTGTTATTAGACTTACGCAGGGTTGCCAGAACCTGTTTAGCCCGTTCCTGAACAGGTTTAATATAGGGACCTTCGGCGATACGGATAATGGTTCTAACCGCCGAGGGGTCTTTTATCCCGCCGCTCTTACTGGCGAGGGTTTCATAGGCCTCCAGGGCGGAAAGGGCCAGCAGGTTGTCCGGATTAAGGACATCGAAGCGGGTTACTACCCAGGATATGACATTAACCACCTCGTCGTTATCGTTAATTCCTATCTTAGCCAAAGATTTGACCGCCTCGGTAAGGACCATAGGTTCAGGATCGGCCATGACCATTTTTACCAGGGTGTTTTTCGCCTCCGGCGTGCCCAGATTGCCCAGGGACTCCGCCGCCTTGGCCCGGACATCGGGATAGTTATTGACCAGCCTGCCGCTTTCCCGGGCCTTGTTCATAACTCCCTCAAGGGCCAGATATTCCAGGGCGTTGCGGACCTCTTCTCCGCTATTACCCCGCCCTATGGCGTCATTTATGTACTCCAGGGCTACCAGCTTCATATCCCGGCTGTCGGCCCGGCTCTGTTCCCGGATAATCATGGTTTCTACCGATTCCTGCAGATATGACTCTTCAACGGACAGTTCTTCGCGATTATTGGTATTGGTATTCTGCCCCATCACCATAGATACCGCGATAATACACATCACAGATATTACAACAAAACGCTTCACGCTTATCATCTATAATTCCTCCAAATTAATATATGCTCCCTGCAATCCCGGTTCACCGGAACCGCGCCTTATTTTTTGCGTTGATTCACGCCCAATTCGGATTCAATTTATTATTTTCCATCCCTCTTCGCTTTTTTCGAGGTCATAGAGCCGCAGCCGCTGCCCTTTTTCGGTAATGGTAAAGGCCTTTACCCGCCGCTGGCTGACAAATTCGATGTCATCCACCCGGTCATTGGCCCGGGAAGGAACTACCACATGGGTAAAGTAAGCATTAGGTGACTGGAGTACGATTTTCTGGGCCTTTAACCGGGCCGAGTTGGAAATACGGTTAAGATATTCGGGAGAACTGATGGCCTCAAAATAATCGCCCCCCAAATAGGAAACCCAGGCCATATAATCCCTGCTGCGGATAATGCTGTTTAAATCCTCGATAAGCCGCTGGACATCGATTTTTGTGGAATCGAACACTTCCTGGGTTATACTGCCGGGATCAAAGTTATCCTCCGCTTCGGGGGCCTCCGCCACCGGCGCATCAAAACCCTCTTCTAAGCCGGGTTCGTCCCCCGGCTGAACAGACGACGTTTCCGCCGGTCCACCCGCGCAGGAGAAGAGACCTATGAGCGGAAAAATCAAAAGGAATAATAATGTTTTCATATCGTTCCCATTCTACCCAACGAATGGCCCTCCGTCAAATAGCATATTGATAGTATACCCTATTTATTTATAATATACCAGAACTTAAGCTCTTTAAAAACAACAAAAAATGCGGATTTTGTCAAGAAATTCGCTTTTTGGCGCGGTATTTTTCTGTTTTAAGGGCAGGCCGGTGGTCTTGACCGGGGCCGATAAGCCGGCTATAGTATATACATCGTGTTAAAAGCCGCTTTCCCCGGGTCTTTTGATCCCCCTACCTTTGGGCATCTCAATATTGTGGAACGGGCCGCTTCTATTTTTGATGAACTTTTGGTGGTGGTGGCGGAAAATCGCCGGAAAAAGTACCTTTTTTCCGCGGAAGAGCGGATCGCCATGATAGCCGAACTGGTCAAGCCCTGGAAAAATGTTTCCGTGGCCCTCTGCGATTCCCTGATTGTGGAATTTGTCAAGGAGCGGGATATCCGCCTGCTGATCCGGGGGGTCCGGGGGATCCATGATTTTTCCTACGAGTTTGAGCTTTCTATCATGAATAAGGCCCTGTCTTCCAATGTGGAGACTATTTTTATGACCACCGATCCAAAGTACTTTGTACTCCGTTCTTCGGCGATCCGCGAGCTGGCTTCCTTCCATGGCGATGTTTCCGCCATGGTCCCGCCCTTAGTTGCAGAAGCGCTCGAATCAAAGTATACTTAGGGTAATCATCAAAAGGCTTACCGGATCGTAGATCCGTAATCTTGACATAATATATGGTTTTTGTTAGATTAGCCGGAAAACATGGGAATTTTATTGAAGAGAGGTTTCTAAAATGGCTGTACCAAGATCGAAAACGTCGAAGGCGAGTACCCGCCGGCGGCAATCACTAAACATGAAGCTTGCCGCTCCCACCTTAATCGAGTGCAGTACCTGCGGCAACCGGGTATTGTTACACCGGGTATGCCCCAAATGCGGTTTCTACCGCGGGAAGCAGGTCATTGTTCCGGAATCGAAGGTATAATCAGGGGACGGACTTCAAAACCCCGTGGATTTTTGAAAATTGCATCCTGCATGCGAATTACAAGATTTAGAGGAGTAAAGGATATGGACGAATTATTTGAAAAGATGAAAAAACTCATAGCCGATAAATTGGAGATCGATGAGGGAAAGATAAGCATGGACGCTTCTTTCCGTCAGGATCTGGGGGCGGACAGTTTGGATACCTATGAGTTGGTCTATGCCATTGAAGAGGAGATGGGCATTTCCATCCCCGATGAAAAGGCCAATGAATTTGAAACCGTCCGGGATGCCTACGAATATATCAAGTCCCAGCAGAAGTAGCCCATGGCGGACCGTCCGCGATCCCCGGGGGATCGCCCGTTTCATGCGGTCCCTGCGCTTCCGGAAATAGGCCCCGAAAGAAAGAAAGAATTAGCGGCCTTTCAGAGGACCGCGGGCGTCAGGTTCAAAAGCCTTGAGCTTTTGAACCTTTCTTTCATGCACCGGTCGGTTTCCAATGAATCGGGCCACCGGTACAACAATGAGCGGCTTGAATTCCTTGGCGATGCTATTCTGGGCGCCGCGGCCGCCACCCTGCTCTATGAGCAATTCGCCGAAAAGAGCGAGGGGGAGCTGGCCAAGATAAAGTCCGTGGTGGTCTCCGAGGATATCCTTTCCGGCATCGCCAGGGAATTGCAGATCGATATCCTTTTGATCCTGGGCCGGGGGGAGGAACTCTCCGGGGGAAGGACCAAGAAGGCCCTTCTGGCGGACGCCCTGGAGGCCCTTATCGGCGCCCTGTACCTGGATTCGGGATACAAGGCGGCCTTCTCCTTTGTGAGCCGCAGAATAGGCCCCGAAATTGTCCGGGTCCTGGATAAGCGGTATCATCAGGATTATAAATCCCTGCTGCAGGAACTTACCCAGCATATATACCGGACCTATCCGGTGTACCGCCTTTTAAAGCGCAGCGGCCCCGAACATGCCCGGTATTTCTGGATGGAAGTAGTGGTAGACGGCAGACCCTTTGGGCCGGGGATGGGAAGAAGTAAAAAGAGCGCCGAACAGGAAGCCGCCCGGATGGCCTATGAGGCCCTGAATCCGCCCGCGATGAAGGACGAAAAGCAGCCTTAGCGGGGGGGGCCCGGCCGACGGGCTTATGTATAGCGGCGCCGCAGATTATCCGCTATTTCCAGGAGTTTTTCCCGGGTATTCAGTTCCGGGTCGTCCACCACACTTTCCAGCAGTTCCTTTAAGATAATCCCCAGACGGGGGCCCTGGGCAATGCCGATGCCCAGGAGGTCCCGGCCCGAAACCGCCAGATCCCCCAGGGAAAGGGCCCGGCCTTGGGCCAGAACCCCGTCCACCCGGCTGATCAGGGGAACAAGGAAATGCGGCGGCGGCTCCACGCCCCCGGTGGCATAGGCGTCGGCCCGTCTGAGGGTGTAGAGATCCTCCAGGTTTTCTTCCCCCACCCGGATGATGAACCTGCGGACCGCCGCGTCGCTCCAGGTTTCCTCGTAGTGGAACATATGTTCTTCGATAAGATGGACCGCCCGGTCTATGAGGGCCCGGGGATACCGGAGGCGCTGCCCTATCTTGCGGGTAAGTTCCGCGGAGACCCGCTCGTGCTGATAAAAGGTCCAAATTCCCGCATCATCGGTTTTTCTGACCAGGGGTTTCCCTATATCGTGGAAGAGCCCCGCGAGGCGTACCGCCGGGGAAGCGCGGAGCCGGGCGGCGTAATCGCAGGCCAGGAGGGAGTGATCCAGCACATCAAAACGGTGGAACCCCTTCTGCCCGATGCCCCGGCACCGGGCCAGTTCCGGGAGGATCAGGTCCAGGAGCCCGCATTTTTCCATAAGCAGGAAGGCCCCGGAGGGCGTATCGGCGGCCAGTATCTTCTCCATCTCACCCCGGATCCGTTCAGGGGCGACCCGGGCGGTGACGGGCAGGGATTGGGGGATAGCCCCCAGGACGGCCTCATCAAGGCTAAAGCCCAGCTGGGCGGCAAAGCGGACCGCCCGTAGGGGCCGCAGGCCGTCTTCGGCAAACCGTTCCGCGGGGTTCCCCACGCAGCGGATCCGCCGCGCCTTAATATCCGCCAGGCCCTTAAAGGGATCCACCATGGCCCCCCCCGGCAGGGCCAGGGCGATGGCGTTCATGGTAAAGTCCCGGCGGGACAGGTCCTCCCCGATGGTGGCGGCGTAGCGGATCCGGTCGGGGTGGCGTCCGTCGCTATAATCCGACTCGGTTCTAAAGGTAGTAACCTCCATGGCATGGCCCTTAAAATGGATGGTTACGGTTCCGTGTTTGATCCCCGTGGGGATAACCCTGCGGAAGAGGGCCATAACTTCTTCCGGCCGGGCGTCGGTGGCAAGGTCCCAGTCCTGGGCCTCTTTTCCCCGGAGCAGATCCCGAACCGCCCCGCCCACCAGGAACACCTGTTTGCCCGCCCGGGAAAAAACGGCGGCAGTTTCCCTAAGGACCGGGTGAATTCGTACATTGCCCATCGATAAGTAGTATATTATAATTGAGTTCTTTCGGGAATGGGAGGAACGGTGCGGGGAATCGCATTTATTGGCGGAGAGGGGCCCCGGGCGGGGCGATGCAGGGCTTTGGCGGAGGGGGCGGATATCCTTGCCGCCGCCGATTCGGGGCTCATGGCCGCGGAAGACGCGGGGCTGCGCCCGGACTGGATAATCGGCGATATGGATTCCCTGGATGAACTCCGCCGCCTGGAAAAGTACCCCCCGGGCCGGGTCATCCGTTACTCCCATGACAAGGACCATACCGATACGGAACTGGCCCTGGCGCTCCTTTGGGAGAAGGGCTGTGATGAAACCTGGCTTATCGGCGGCGGCGGCGGCAGGACGGATCACCTCCTGGCCATCCGCGCCCTCTTTGACCGGGAGCGGTGCCCGGAACGCTGGATTACCGCCGCCGATGATATCCGCTGCGTCCGGGATAGGGTATCCCTGACCCTGCCGCCGGGAAGCCGGGTTTCGGTGTTTCCGGCGGGTTCCGGCCCATGGCGGGCCAAAAGCCGGGGCCTGCGGTGGCCCCTGGACGGGGTAGCCTGGAAAGGGGGTTCCTTTGGCATCAGCAACATCGCGCCGGAGGGGGCTTTTTTTATCCGGGCGGAGGCGGGGCGTTTTTTGGTGATAAGCCCCCGGGAATAGAGAGGAGGAGTCTCCGGGGCCCTCGGCGGGGTTCCCGAAGGAGTGTTTATGAATATCGGGATATTTAGTGATACCTATACCCCCCAGGTAAACGGCGTGGTTACCGTGGTGCGGTCCTTGAAAACCGAATTGGAAAAGAGGGGGCACCGGGCCTATGTTTTTACGGTTCAGCATCCCAACGCGGTTCCGGAGGAGGGGGTTTTCCGGATAAAATCCATCCAATTCCCCAATGAGCCCCAGCACCGGATCGGGTTTTTTATAGAGAAGCAGATTATCGACCTGGCCAGGCCCTTGAACCTGGACCTGATCCACACCCATTCGGAATTCATTCTCTACATGGCTTCCAGGGGGGTAAGCAAGCGCCTGAACATTCCCTCCATTCATACGCTGCATACCTATTATCAGGACTATCTCTACTACCTTCCCCTGATAAAGCCCTTTTTAAAGAACAATCTTCCCGCCATTATGCGGCATATCCTGCGAAGCCAATGCTGTGTCATAGCCCCCTCGCGGAAGATACGGGATTATCTGGAGCAGATCAAATATCCCCGGCCCGTTAAGATCATCCCCAACGGCATCGATCTTTCCCGGTTTTACGACCGTTCCCCGGAGCTGGAGGCCGGCGCCCGGGCCTTCCGGGAACGGTTCAGGATTGCCCCCGGTGATGATTTGATAGTCTTTGTGGGAAGGCTGGGGACCGAAAAGAATGTCTATACCCTGCTTGATAATTTTAAGGAGATCCATGTCCGCCGTCCCGGGGCCAAGCTGGTTCTGGTAGGGGACGGTCCCGACCGCCGGGCCCTACAGAGCCACGGCTTTGATCTGGGGATAAACAACGCGGTGATCTTTACCGGTTACCTCCGCTGGCCCGATGAAATAAAGGTGGCCTACAGGGCGGCGGATATGTTTATGAGCGCCTCCCATAGCGAGGTCCATCCCATCACCTTTATCGAGGCCATGGCCGCGGGGCTCCCCATTGTGGCGGCGGCGGATACCAGTATTGCGGATATGGTACTGAACGGGGAAAACGGATGGGCCGTGGATGATGACACCCTGCTGTGGGAAAAGGCCCTGACCGTACTGGAAGATCGGGCCCTGAGGACCCGGATGGGGGAGCGATCCGAGCATATATCCCGGAACTATTCGGTGGAACGGTTCATCGACTCCATGATTGCCCAATACGAGGAATACCGCAAGTAGCTAAAGCGATGGCAGTAATTCTCAGTTTAAACAGACAAGAAAAGATGCCTAAAAAATCTTCCGGGGGTCCTGCCGGCGGGGAAAACAACGGGACCCCCCGGAGGGTCCCCCGTTATTTTCCCCTCCAGCACCCCAGTTGAGCTTTTCCGGGCATCTTTTCCCTCCAAAAAGCCCCAGAATTACGGCAAAAAGCAGGGAATGGTATGGTAAAAAATGACCCCATTGTTACCATCCGGTCAAGCGGCCGCTTTCAGATAAGCCATAGGGGGACCCGCCGGGGGTCCCTATGCCCGGGCCTTACATTTTAAGCTTGTTCAGCAGGAGTTCCCGGAACTGCCGGGCCGGCTTGGATTCGGGGTCAAGAACCAGGGCGGCCTCACAGTCCGCCAGGGCCTGGGGATAATCCTCAAGATTGTAGTAGGCCTGACCCCGGCGGTAGAGACAGAAGGGCTGATAGGGGTTGGTCTCGATAGACAGGGTAAAATCGTCGATGGCGCCGGCGTATTGCTGCAGCACCGCCTTGACCACCCCCC
>JAISOR010000286.1 GCA_031275535.1 Treponema sp.
CAATTTATCCACCAACCCCGACTTTATGTTGGCCACCACCTTCGCCCACTGAAAAGAGGAG
Source organism: Treponema sp. (assembly GCA_031275535.1). The sequence goes on from JAISOR010000286.1 coordinate 62, forward strand.
GAGTAGACCACACAGGGCCAAAAATCACCTACACATTTGAGGTATACCTGTTGAGTGATCAACCCGGTAACCTGGATGATCTCCTTAGTAAAGGTTACGTCGATTGCTTTATACCGTTCATAATATGTTGTTATTTTTTGACTAGTTACCATCTATCTATTTACTATAAAGGGCTTTAGGGGATACGTCAATGAAGCCCTCATGAAAGGCCCGGCAAAGCATTTACTGCTTATCCGGGATGTCCCCCTATGGATTTACACTGCCACCCCATCAAGGTTCTCTCCACCGTACCGGTGCATTTCTCCGGGGGTATCCCGGATACATACCAAGATACTGCCCGGCTTTTCCTTATATGGGGGGAAGAGGGGGTCCCTCGTATAATCCGGGCACAATCGACAGATTTCTCCGCCCCGCGCGACACTTTCTTCACTTCACTCCCCACACTTCTCTTCACAAAAAAAGGCCCCGCAGCCAGGACAGACCGAAGTCTGATGCCACGGCGCAACGAACAACCGCTTACCGTTGCTTCCTTCCGAACCTGGCGGGGTTAGGCGGCGTCCGTTCGCATGGTTCCTGGCTACAGGGTAAGGGTATACTACAATGCTCCCCAGGGGGAGTCAACCGCCCCGGGCTTCAGTTTCAGGCCCCTCTAATGCTTAGATCCGCCAGGCGTAAAAATCCCTTCTTTTGCATATACGCCCCAATACCCTCCACGATTTCGATCATGGCCGGGGGATGGGCAAAGGTGGCGGTCCCGACCTGAACGGCGGAGGCGCCGGCCAGGAGGAATTCCAGGGCGTCGGAGGCGGCGGCGATTCCTCCCATGCCGATAAGGGGGACCTCCACGGCCTCCCGGAGTTCCCAGACCATGCGAAGGGCGATGGGCCGTATGGCGGGCCCCGAAAGGCCGGCGCTGAGGTTTTGAAAAACCGGCTTTCCGGCCTCTATATCAATAGCCATGGCCTTAAAGGTATTTACCAAAGAAAGGGCGTCCGCCCCGGCCTCTACGCAGGAACGGGCCACCGCATTAAGATCCGGGGCGTTGGGGGAGAGTTTTACCACCAGGGGCTTGGGACAGACCTTCCGTACCGACCGGACCACCGGGGCGGCGGCTTCCGGGTCAAGGCCAAAGGACATACCCCCGGCCTTGACGTTGGGACAGGAAATGTTGAGTTCTATCATATCGACCGAACTGGCGCCAAGCAGCCGGGCCCCTTGGGTGTATTCTTCCACGGTGGAACCCGAAAGGTTGGCGATCACCACCGGGCCCAGTGCCCTAAGCGCGGGCAGCTCCTTTTCAAGGAAGACCGCGATTCCGGGATTTTCAAGGCCGATGGAATTCATCAAGCCCGAGGGAGTCTCGTGGAGCCGCCGGCCCGGATTTCCCTGCCGAGGATGGAGGGTCAGGCCCTTGGTGCAGATCCCCCCCAGCCCGGCTATGTCCAGGAACCCCTGGTATTCCCGGCCATAGCCAAAGGTCCCCGACGCGGCTATGACGGGGTTTTTAAACCGGACCCCGGCGATGGATACCGATAGATCCGGGCCGGGCCGGGACCGCCCGGCTCCCGGCAGATCCGGCGGTGGGGGGAAATTCCGAGGGGGCTCCGGCCTATTCATCAAAAAGAAACTCCCCCGCCCGAAAGATGGGGCCGTCGGCGCAGCAACGCCGGTTGCCTCCGGTGGTCCCGACGGTGCAGCCCAGGCAGGCCCCGACGCCGCAGGCCATACGCCGTTCCACGCTGATAAAACAGGGAACCCCCGCGTTTTTACAGGCCCCGGCCACCGCCTTGAGCATCGGCTCCGGGCCGCAGGCATAGACCGCGGAATATGCCGCCGGTTCCAGAAAGTCCGGTATCCGGCCCCGAAGACCGGCGCTGCCGTCCTCGGTGGCGATGACCAGGGACCGGGGCCGCAGTCCCTCCGGGCAGAAGGACCCGGTCTTGAACCCCGCATAGAAGTCAAAGGAGCCGGGCGCAAGTTCCGCCCCAAAGGCCGCCAGGGGGGCAATGCCGATACCGCCGCCAATCAGGGCCGGGGGGCCGCCGGCCCCTTCCCGTTCCGCAGCGGCCGTCATATCCGCCCAGGCGTTACCCAGGGGCCCGGTAAGCTCCGCCCTTTCTCCCCTTCCCAGGGCGGCCAGTTCCCCGGTTCCCCGGCCCCGCCGGGCGATAAGGAAACGGACCCGCGCGGAGTCCCAGCCAAAGACGCTGATGGGCCGGCCCAGGAGCGTCGATGTCCGGCATGGCCGGATAAGGAAAAACTGCCCCGCCCTGGGGGCCGGCCCGGGCCAGGCAAATTCAAGGCGGAATACTTCGTCATTAAGCGGGACATTGGCCTTGAGTTCGCAGGGGAAGCATCCTCCGGGAAGCGGGCCGGCGGGGGGCATCAGGGGGTTCCCGGTAAGCCGGCGGCCTTGACCGCCGCTCCGATGGCGTCCCGCATCGCGGCCGATGCCCGCCGGGCCGCGGCCGCCGCAAAGGCCATATCCGCCGCCGCCCCCGCGGGTTCCCCGGAAGACCAGGCCCGGAGGATGGACCGGGAGGCATTCACCACCCCGCCGTTGCCCTCCGGGAGGAAGAGCGCCGCATCATCCGCGGCCCCCCCCTGGGCGCCATAGCCGGGAATAAGGAAAAAGAGGTTCCGCCGTTTTTTTCGGAGTTCCCGGGCCTCTTCCCGTTCCGGGCCGGACTTTGGGTCCGCGCCCGCCACCGCGCCAAAGGCCCCGTAACCGTATTTGCCGGGATACGCGGCGGCCAGTTCCGATAGCCGGTCCCCCACGGCGTCGTACAGGCGGCCCCCGGCCTTCAGTTCCTGGTACTCAAAATCCCGCATCCCCCGGTTGCTGGTCCGCATCAGTACAAAGGCCCCCTTCCCCCCGGTTTCCGCATAGGAAAGCCATGGTTCGATGGAATCCATCCCCATATAGGGGGAAAGGGTAACAAAATCCGCTTCAAAATCCCCCTCAAAATGGGCCTGGGCGTAGCGGATGGCCGTATCGGCTATGTCCCCCCGTTTAATATCCGCAATGACCAGGCTTCCCCGTTCACGGATGTACCGCAGGGTTTTGGCGTAAACCGCCAGGCCCGCCAGGCCCAGGGCTTCATAATAGGCGATCTGAACCTTGAAACAGGCGGCAACATCCGCCACCGCATCGATAAGGGCCGTGTTATAGGCCAGAACCGCTTCGGCATCCGAGGCGGCCCTAAGGCGTTCCGCGGGGGGAATATAATCCGCGGCGGTATCCAGGCCCACGCACACATGCCCCCTGGCGGCCACCGCTTCGTAGAGTTTATCCATATTATACATACCGGGTCCTCCATGGAATACAACAGGATGCTCCCCCGACAAAAGGAACGAAGGAAGTATACTACCTGGGGCTGATGTCCACAAGGGACGGAGAGTGTGAAGAGGAGTGGAGAGTGAAGTGGGGAAAGGGTAGAGAGGTAAGAAAGTGTGAAAAATTTTCACGGCAATTAAAGCAAAACGCCGCTTTAATCCCATTATATTGGGAAAGGCCGCCGCTCAAGGCGGGTCTTCTCTCTTGTCCGGTATTCCGGCATAGGATATATTTTTACAAGGAGCCAGATATGGGAAACGAAACACGGATACGGGAGCCGCAGCGGGGCCTAACCTTCGAGGATGTCTGGGCCGCGATCCAGGAAACCGACCGAATGCTCAAAGAAATGAGCGTGGAAGCCGACCGGCGCATAAAAGAGACCGATCGACAGATGAAAGAGACCGACCGGAAAATGAAGGAAACAGACCGGAAGATGAAAGAAACGGACCGGAAGATGGGCGAATTGGGAAACCGGTTTGGGGAACTGGCCGAACATCTGGTGGCGCCGAGTATCCACGAAAAGTTCAACGCCCTGGGCTACCACTTCGACGCCGTTAGTCCCGGCGGAACCGAGATCAAAGATCCCGACAGCGAAACCTACGCGGAAATAGACATTCTGCTCCAGAATACCGAATACCTTGTGGCGGTGGAGATAAAATCGAAGCTCCGGGAAAAGGACGTGGACGCCCATATCAGGCGGCTGGAGATCTTTCGGCGCTGGTCGGACAAGCACGGGGACAAGCGGAAGATCCTCGGGGCGGTGGCGGGGGCCATCGTAAGCCGCGAGGTACGGCACTATGCCCTGCAAGCGGGTTTCTATGTGATTGTCCAAACCGGGGACACGGTCAAGATAGATATCCCCAAGGGCTTTGTCCCCGGAGAATGGTGAAGGGTAGGTTTACCCTTCAAAAACAATCCGGCCCTGGTGAATGGTCAGGAGTATCTTGCCGGATAGGTCCCGGCCTATAAAGGGTGAATTCTTTCCCCGGGATCTAAAGGATTCCGGCCCGGGCTTCCAGGAGGCGCCGGGATCGGTAAGGATGAGATCGGCCCGGAGGCCCGGCGTGATCCGGCCCCGGTCGGTAAGTCCCAGGAGCCGGGCGGGCTTGGCGCTCATCAGGGAAGAAAGCCGGGACAGCGTAAGGCCGCCCTCCCGGACCAATTCGGTCCGGCAAACCGCAAAGCTCGTCTCAAGCCCCGTAAAGCCCGGCATACCCCCGGCCTTATCCGCCCCGGTGTGGGGGGCATGATCGGTGGCCAGGGCATCTACGGTTCCGTCCAGGACCCCGGCGACAATCGCCCGCCGGTCCTCCGCGGTCCGCAGGGGCGGATTGACCCGGCCCAGGGATTCGGCCCCCAGGGACCGGGCGTCCGCTTCGGTCAGGGCTATATGGTGGGGGGCGGCCTCGCAGGTAAGGCGGAACCCGGCGGAAAGATCCGCGCCGGGGGAAGGCTGAGGGGAGGGCTCCTGCGGCCCGGAAACCGCCCCCTCCCCCTTAGCCCGGCGGATCATGTCCAGGGCTTCCCTGGTGGACACATGGGCAATGTGGACATGGCAGCCCTCTTTTTGCCCCAGTTTGATGGCCCGCCGGGTGGCCGTGTTTTCTTCAATCCGGCTCCAAACCTCCCGGGGTTTGCCGGCCTTCCTGGCCGCTTCCGCCTCCGCCCCACCGGCGTCGCAGTGGCAGGAAACGGGGATGCCCAAACGGCGGGCCTCGGCAAAGGCCGCCCGGAAGAGGGTGTCGTCGGCCAGGTCTTTGCCGTCCTCGGAAAGCATCCGGGGGATATAGGGGGAAGCGGCGGAAGGGGCGCCCCGCCGCAGGGTGGTGATAGCGGAGAGTTCCCGGCCTTCCATGTTCCGGGTCAGGGCCAGCACGGGGTATAGGTCAATAAGCCCCAAAGAGCGGGCCCGGTCCCGCAGGAGCGCGGCGGCTTCGGGGGTGTCGATCACCGGCCTGGTATTGGCCATGCAGACCACCGTGCCGTAACCCCCGGCAACCGCGGCCAGGGATGCGGACTCCAGGGTTTCCTTTTCGGGAAAACCGGGGTCCCTGAAATGGGCATGGAGATCAACCAGGGCGGGCATAAGCACCGGGAGCCTTCCCCCCGGCAGCGCGTAGTGGCGGCCGTCTATGATGCGGGCCGCGCCGTGGGCCGCGTCTGCGGCGGCGCCACAGGCGAGAGCATCCAGCCGGGCGGTCCCGTCCTGGGGGATAAGCCCGGTAATCAGGCCATCCTCTATGATCACCGCCCCGGGCATATCCGCCTCTTCATCCACGACGCGGACATTGAGGACTATGGTTTTCACCGGAAATCCCCGGCGCCGTTTCCGGCGTAGCTCCCCGCGGAACGGATCTCATCACAATACTCACAACGGTAGGTTCCCAGCTCCGGGTCTTCCAAATGAAAGATATGGGGGACATACTTTTCGGTAGAGGTTATGCACCGGGGATTCTTACAGATAAGAATATCCTCCACCCGCCGGGGCAATACGAGTTTTATCTTTTCGGTAATCTGCTCATTTTCAATAATGTTCACCGTAATATGGGGATCAATAAGGCCAAGGATATCAAAATTAATAGTGATGGTATTATCAATCTTGATGATATCCTTCCTGCCCATCTCATCGGAACTGGCGTTTACCACAAAGGCCACCGTATAGGGCGCCTTGTCGAGGCCCAGCCAGTTAAAAATATGGATCCCCTGGCCGGCTTTAATATGATCGATGACGATCCCGTTTTTTATTTTCGCGATATTTAACATAGGGCCCCTCCCTGCTCCCGGACCACTCCCAGGATCGACGCCAGTAAAGCCATTCGGACATACATGCCATACTTGGCCTGTTTAAAATACGCGGCCCGGGGATCGGCGTCCACCTCTACCGCAATCTCGTTTACCCGGGGAAGGGGATGGAGGATGATCATGTTTTCCCGGGCCAATTCCATCTTTTCCGTGGTAAGGATGTAGCTGTCCTTGAGGCGTATGTAATCCTCCTCATTGAAAAACCGCTCCCGCTGTACCCTGGTCATGTAGAGGACATCCAGGCCGGCTATGACCTTTTCGAGCTGGCCGGTTTCCGTATAGGAGACCCCCTCCTTTTCAAGAACCCCCCGGGTAATGTATTCGGGGACCCTGAGTTCCGGCGGGGAGATGAAGATCAGCCTGACCCCGGAATAACGGGCCAGGGCCTTTGCCAGGGAGTGAACGGTCCGGCCAAACTTGAGGTCCCCGCAGAAACCCACCGTAAGGCCGCTAAAGCTCCCCCGGAGCCGCCGGATGGTAAGCAGGTCCGTCAGTGTCTGGGTGGGATGATGATGGCCGCCGTCCCCGGCGTTAATCACCGGCACGGAGGAATAGCGGGAGGCCAGCAGCGCGGCCCCCTCCTTGGGATTCCGCATAACCACGGCATCGGCGTAACAGGCGGCCATCCGTATCGTGTCCGCCAGGCTTTCCCCCTTGGCCGCGGAACTGGAACCGGGCTCCGCAAAACCCAGGCAGCTTCCCCCCAGCCGCAGCATGGCCGCCTCAAAACTGAGCCGGGTCCGGGTGCTGGGCTCAAAGAAAAGGGTGGCCAGCACCCTTCCCCGGCAGCTTTCCCGCAGGTACGGGGCATCCTCCTCGATCCGTTCCGCCAAACGAAAAAGCCAGTCCATCTCTTCAATACTAAAGTTTCCCGGTTCTACGAGATGCCGTCCGGCAAGCATAGGCCCTCCTCAAAAAACAGCAAAAAAAAGGCCGCCCTAAGGCGGCTTTTATAAAACAGAAAAAATACCCCGTCCTGCCGAAAACACGAAACCCATCTGTCCAAGGCCTACCGGAGCGTCCTTTTAATACCATGATCTGTATCTTATCAGGCTTTTCTTAAAAGGGCAATGGGCCAGTAAGCTATTCAGCCTTTTGCAAAAGCTTCTTCTTGTGGAGCGTCCGCTTCTTTAGGTCCTGCAGAAAGGCCCCATATTCTTTATCCGAGGATGTAATATGGGCAAAAAGCTTGTCCCTCAAATATTGGACATAGGGACGGAAAGAAGAGGGGGTCCCCGTTTCAAAGGGCCCGGTTTGTGAAACAATACTCTTGAGATATTCCGCGTGTTGTTGTTTATGTCCCACAAGTCCGGGGTAATCGATAAATCCCAAGAGTTTTTCTTCTGTGGAAAAATGATATTTTATGTAATTCACGATGTTATGAATGCCCCGTTCAAAAAATTCCCGGGCGGATTTTTCGTCCCTTTGAAAACAGCCTTCATAAAAAGTATTGATCATCGAAAACAATTCACGATGCTGTTCGTCAATCAAATTAATACCTACCGAATAGGAATTACTCCATTTGTTAATATGTTTATCTTCCATAAAAAACGACTCCCATAAGATTCTTACTCTCATTATAGGAGGGAAGGAGGGATGTGCTTAAAAGCATGTTTTTAAAATATGGGCTTTTTAAAGATGATCTGTAATTTTTCCCGCCGCGGCCCTGGAAAGCCGATCATTGATGGCCAGGCCCAGGCCCTGGGGAGGGGCCCTTTCTGCCCGTATACGGGAGGCCCCCAGGCGATCCAGTTCATGGAGCAGATCGAAAAGATTCGCCGCCGCCGTCCGGAGATCCCCCGTTTCCGAAAGGGTCCAAACCTGGGCCGGGGGGACCGGAATCCCCTGCTCCCGGCGGGCTGCAATCCAGGCCTTGCGGGAACCGGGGGCAAAGAAGAGATAAACCCCGGAGGGATCATAGTCCAGGGCGATCATTTCTTCGGGGCTGTGGAGGCTCAGGACGGTCCGGGGTGCATAGTGGCTCTTAAGCTGCCCCGGCGCCGTAGGGGCCCCCGAATCCCGGCCCGGCAAATCGACGGGGCCAATGAGGGCCTCAATCGTCTCCCGGGGAAGGCCGCCGGGGCGGAGTATCCGGGGCCTTTCCCCGGAAAGATCCAAAACCGTGGATTCCACCCCCACCGGGCTGCGCCCCCCGTCCAGGATAAAATCGACCCGTTCCCCCAACTGGTCCCGGACATGTTCCGCCCTGGTGGGGCTCAGGTAGCCGAAGGGATTGGCGCTGGGCGCGGCGATGGTCCCCGAGGAAAGGCGGATGAGCTTTTGGGCCACCGGATGATCCGGGAAACGGACCGCCACGGTGGGCAGCCCGCTGGTGGCAATATCCGGGACCCCGGGCCTTTTAGGCAGGATCAGGGTCAGCGGGCCGGGCCACAGGCGGCCGCAGAGGAGTTCAACCCTGGCCCGGGCGGTCCCGGCCAGGGAAGAAAGGTCCGCCAGCCGGTCAAGGCCGGCCATATCGGCGATATGGATTATCAGGGGATCAAAACGGGGCCGGCCTTTGGCCTCAAAAACCCTAACCAGTGCGGGAATCGTAAAACCCTCCGCCCCAAGGCCATAGACCGTCTCTGTGGGAAAGGCAACCAGCAGCCCCGCGTCCAGGGCCTCCGCGGCCCGGCGTATATGGGCCTCCGTAGGGGAAAGGATCTCCATGGGAGAAGCTAAATTCCCCTTTGAAACAGTACGGCCCCGCCGGTTTTGCCGGTTTCCGCAAAACCCATGCGGCGAAGGTACTTTACATGGGCGGGAACTTCCGCGGCGGCGGTGAAAACAGCGCCGGGAACGGCAATCCGGGCGCTGACGGTTTCAAAGAAGAATCTGGCGTTTTTTAAATCCCGGTACGCGGGAATCGCATAATCCAGGAGGATGGCTATTTCATCCCCCGGCCCCCGCCGGAAGGCTACCAGGGAGACCGGCAGGGTTTCCCGCAGGATAAAACAGCACTCCGCCCCCGCCAGGGTCCCCGTTTCGGGGTTGGGATCAAAGGAGGGGAAAAAACGGGAAATATCTTCCCTGTGGAATAAAATAAAACGCCGGACATACTCATCCGAAAGGGGATTTACAAAGAGGACATCGAAGGTTTCGGGTTTCCGGGAATCCTGCCGAAGTTTGATCAAGTAGTAGATGTTGATCCCCACGGTGAATATATTGAGCAGGATGACCGGCAGGGAACGGATGCAGATCCCATAAACGGCAAAGGTAAAGGACCCCGTCAGGTTCAGGACCCGCAGCCATTTAATGTTTTTCATGGTAATACTTACCGCGACCAGGACCGAGGCAAAAATACCAAACCATTCAATAAACAAAGACCAGTCCATCTGAACCTCCTCCTTAAATCCAATGGCGGCGCTTAAAAAAGATCAGCATCCCAATACCAATCGCCGCCATAATGCCCCAGACAATAGGGTAGGCATGGGGATAGTTAAGCTCCGGCATGTGGGGAAAATTCATGCCGTATACCCCCACAATAAAGGTAAGGGGGATAAACAGGGTAGAGATGATGGTTAAGACCTTCATGATCTTATTCATCCGGTTGGAAACGGTGGAAAGGTTTACTTCCATTATTCCGGCAATAAGCTCCCGGTAGTTTTCCACGGTTTCCACGGCCTGGATCACATTATCATGGAGGTCCTTAATAAAGGGCCCCAGCTCGCCGCTTAAAAAAGACGATTCCGACCGGGCCAGGCTGGCCAGGCTTTCCCTAAGGGGCCAGATAACCCGCCGGACCCGGTGGAGGCGCTGTTTGACCTTTTGGATATCCGCCATAAAGGCCGTATCTTCTTCGTTCATGGCCCGGTCCTCAAACTGCTCTATCCCCGCGCCCAGCGCGTCCAGGGCCAGAAAGTACTCGTCCACCACCGCATCCATGATGACATAGGCCAGATAATCGGCGCCCAGCCTGCGGATCCGTCCCATGTTATCCAGAATCCTCCGCCGGATGCCGTCAAAGGTATCGCCGGGAACTTCCTGAAAGGAGATCACCGTATCGCCGGTCAAAATCAGGCTTATCTGATCAAACACCATGGGGCCCTCGTTTTGGGGGCTTATTTCCTTGAGGGTAATAAACAGATAGTCGTCAAATTCCTCAACCTTGGGCCGGTGTTCCGTATTCAGGATATCCTCGATGGTGAGGGGATGGATCTTGTAAACCGCCGCCAAGCGGCTTATGGCATTACTGTCCTTAAGGCCGTATATGTTTATCCAGCTGATCCCCGACGGATTACGGTACTCCAGCAATTCATCCACCGTCCCGGCGGACTTAACCCAGGCGCCTATGGGATCATAGCCTATAATCGACAGGGCCATATCCGCGGGGACCCGATCTCCCACATACACGGCGCTTCCCGGCGGCATTCCTATATCTGACCGTTCAAATTTCGTGGTCATGGGGTAATAATACTATGAAACAAAGCTCTTGTCAGCAGGACGCAGCAATCCCACATATGAACGAAAAAATGGCCCGGGCAGAATATCTAAAAGCGGCCACGCTTGCCCCTGCGGGGCTTCGGTCAAGTGTCCGCTTTTAGATAACCCGCCCGGGCCGTTGTATCTTTCTCCAATGGTGGAATTACTGCTTTTTAAGATGGTCCTTTATGGTAAAAAACGATGAAACAAGCTTAGTACCCATACGAAAAAAGGAAGATCAAAGGGTTGTTT
>JAISOR010000106.1 GCA_031275535.1 Treponema sp.
CTTCCCCCCATATAAGGAAAGGCCGGCCAATGTTTTGTGTATATCCGGGCTGCCCCGGAGAAACGCACCGGTACGGTGGAGAAAAACCCTGGTGGGGTGGCATCAGACCAAGGTCTGTCGGACCAAGGTCCGGAGGAAACACTGATGCGGGGAATTCCCTCTTTCCCCACATAAGGAAAGGCCGGGCAATTTTTTCCGTGTATCCGGGACACCCCCGGAGAAATGTACCGGTACGGTGGAGAAAAACCTGGTGGGGTGGCGGTGTCAAAGCCATAGGGGGGACCCTCTGGGGGGTCCCCTATGGCTTTGACAGCCGCCAGGACCCCAAGTAATTTCCTCACCGTACCGGTGTATTTTCATTTAGAGCATCCCGGATAGAGAGTAAACGCCTTTGCCCGGTTTTTCCGAAAAGACTAGTCCCCGATATCCTCAAAACGGATCCCCTCCCCGGCGGGGATAAAGTTCCGGGCCCGCCGGCCGGTAATGCGGGATTCCCAGGAGGGATGCAGGCCGGGGCGCAGGATCTTTTCGGTCCGCAGCACCCCCAGGGTATGGGGGCTAAAGATTTCCCCCCGCCGGATGTCCCGCAGGGCGTGGAGGGAGCGGTTGGTCCGTTCATAGTTGGCCTCTTCGGAGGGGGCCAGCCGCTTAACGCCGTCCCCCAGGACCGCCTCCACCAGGGCGGACCCCCGCTCCGCCCCAATGGCCGCCACGGCCTCGTCCCTTTCCATGGCCGCTACCCGGCGTACCGCCCGGACCATCCGGCTAAAGTCGGCGGGGGGGAGGGCAATGGGGTCGTCCAGGCCCGGATCTTTCCGGCTCAGGCAGAAGTGCTTTTCTATGGCCGCCGCTCCCAGGGCCGTTCCCAGGGCGGGGATCAGCTCCGGGTCCAGGCTGTGATCGCTCAGGCCCACGGCGCAGCCGAACACCGCGCCCAGGCTTTGCAAAAGCCGGAGGTTGTAGTCCTCCACCGGGGCGGGGTAGGCGGTGACGCAGTGGAGCAGGCAGACCCGGTCCCGGGGGAAGAACCCCAGGGCTTCCTCTATATCCCCCAGTTTGGATACACCGGTGGAAAGGAGGACCGGTAAATTGTAGGACGCCGTTTCCCGCAGCAGGGCGGTGTAGTTCAGTTCCGGGGAGGCGATTTTGAAGGCCCGGGGCCCCAGGGCCCTCAGTTCCCGGGCGCTCCGCAGGCCGAAGGGGGTACAGAGGAATAGGAGGCCCCGGGATTCCGCATAGTCCTTTATGCCGGCATAGAAGGCCGGGGGGGCCTCGAGTTTTTTAAAGGCATCGTAGAGCCTGATGGCCCCCCCCGGCAGGACCACCTCGCCGGTCCGGGGGTGGAGGATCTCATCGGCATAGACCATCTGGAATTTAACGCAGTCCGCCCCCGCTTCGGCGGCGGCGTCCACCAATTCCCGGGCCTTTGCCGGATCGGCCCCATGGGAGGTTCCCAATTCGGCGATAAGCAGCGGCCGGGGGGCGGCCCCCGGCGGATCGCCTGCCGCCCCGCCGCGGAGCGCCCCGTCAATCATGAATTGCCTGTTCATCCCATCCTCCGAATATCCCTTCCCCTAATCATTCTCCGCCGCCCCGGTTGCTGTCAACAGGATTTTTCCATATATATCTCTCGACATTTTTCCCGTCTTAGGTTATTATCATAAATGGGTTACAAAATAAGCAGTTTTGGAACTAATTTGAGTATATTTTATTAAAGGAGTTTATCATGAAGACCCTTACCTGTGACGTATGCAAACATACCATTCAAGAGCCCGTATCGGGACGGAACTACTTTCATCTTGCCCACCGGGATGTTTGTGAAGCCTGTAAAGATCAACTTGAGGTGGTCATAAAACCGGTGGTTAGGACAAAACAGCCCTTTAATTACGAATGGTATGATCGGCTGATCCTGGATTCGGTTGAAAAGGCAGTCCAGAGGGGAAAATTCGACGCCCGCTAGGAGCCCCGTTAATCGGGATATTTTGCATGAATATGCAAAAAATCCACAAGTGCAACAGGCTCCTGGCAGTTTGTTGCGCTTCGGCGCAAAACCGGCTCTCTTGACGCGGCTTCTCGATTTATAGTAAACATATAGAGGGAAGTTCTGAAGATTGAAGGTTTCAGAAGCAACGGTGGTTGTCGTTTTCTATCCCATGGAGAGAATTGGCTTGTCACAAGTATTTATATTACAATGGAGGCTTTCCCAAAACTTCAGTTTTTGGGGAGGCAAGCTTTGCTTGCCCAGCTTCCTTGGATTTAGGGGAAAAAGTGGGCTACCGGCCACTTTTTCCATGAGCCTGGCCCAAAACCGTGCGCTTTTAGCGCACAGTCAGTTAGTTTTGGGACAGGCTCAATGAATTAGTGGTTTTCTCCGGGGAGCTTCCGGGAACCCGGCGGGGTTTCCGGGGCTTCTTTAAATATTTTCCCCAACACAAGGAGTTGTCATGTCCGGTCATAGTAAATGGGCGACGATTAAGCACAAAAAGGGCGCCGCGGACGCAAAACGCGGCCAGATGTTTACCAAACTGATTAAGGAGATTTCCATAGCCGCCCGGATGGGCGGGGGCGATCCCGAAGGCAATCCCCGGCTTAGAACCGCGGTCCTCAAAGCCCGGGGCGCGAATATGCCCAAGGATAATATCGATAGGGCCATAAAGAAGGGTACCGGAGAACTGGAGGGGGTTAATTACGAAGAGCTCATCTACGAAGCCTATGCCCCCGGCGGGGTGGCCATCTTAATTGAGGTTCTAACGGATAATAAAAACCGGGCCGCCGCGGATGTGCGGAATATCCTGACCCGGGCCGGGGGTTCCCTGGCTACTTCCGGGGCGGTTTCCCGGCTCTTTAAGCGCCAGGGGATCATCACCATCGACGGGGAGAAGTACACCGAGGATCAGATCATGGAGGTCGCCCTGGAAGGGGGGGCCGAGGATGTGGCCCTGGAGGAGGGCATTATCGAGGTTACCACCGCACCGGAGGATTTTGAATCGGTGCTGAATGTACTGGGGGAAAAGGGATTTGAGACCCTGAACGCCGAGATCAGCATGGTGCCGGAAGCGGAGGTTTCCCTGGACAACGACGCCACCGGCAAGGTGGTCCGGCTTATTGAAAAACTGGAAGATAATGACGACGTTCAGAACGTCTATTCCAATATAGAGATTCCCGAAGGTTTTGAAACCGAATAGTCCGGGGGAAGGGGCCGGCCCGCCTCCCAGGGTTTTGCGCCGTATCATCGGGGTTGATCCCGGCCTGGCGTTCACCGGCTGGGGGGTCATAGAGAGCGACAGCCTGCGGATTGTCTATCTTGCCCATGGCTGTATAGAAACGAAGGCGGACCGTCCCCGGGCGGAACGCCTTTTTTCTATTTATACGGCCTTCCGCGGGGTGCTGGAAACATGGCGGCCCAGCGAATCCGCCATGGAGACCCTCTATTTTGCCCGGAACGTATCCAGCGCCTTTCCGGTGGCCGAGGCCCGGGGGGTCCTCTCCATGGCCCTGGCGGAACGGGGCCTGCGGGTATGGGAATTTTCCCCCAAGGCCATCAAACAGGCTGTGGTAGGCCGGGGAAGCGCGGAGAAAAACCAGGTCCAGGATCTGGTGCGGATCATCCTGGGGCTTCCCGCCATTCCCCAGCCGGATCATGCCGCCGATGCCCTGGGCGCCGCGGTCTGCGCGGCCCACACGATCCCGCAGGCCCTGTCCAGCCCCTGATGGCGGGCCGTGAAAATATCCGGCCAATGGCTTGAAGAAAGATGTATTCGATAGTAAAGTTATAGGGGAAGGTAGCGCTGTTTGTATGCTTGTCTTGTAAGGAGAGCGGTTTAAAAGGGAGATATTATGGCTGATCAAAATCAA
>JAISOR010000125.1 GCA_031275535.1 Treponema sp.
ACCTCTCCGGTCTGGGCCGTGGTGGTCTGGGCTGTGGTGGTCCGGGCTGTGGTGGTCCGGGAACTATCCAGGATAAGGGGCGTTCCCGCGATGGTGGTGGTGATGGAATAGAGGGTAATCTTATCGGGGAAAAAAAACCTCCGGTTCGGGGATATGGAACTATAATTGGGCGTCCCGGGCGAAACATCCCTGGTTCTAAAAGAAACGGCGGTGCTGATATTCGAAATCGAGAGGGTTGAAAGATAGGGAGCCAGGAATGGAAGCGAGGGGGTAACGGAACCGCTCAGCCTCCATTCATAGGAACCCAGGGTATCGGTGGATATCTCTTTTTCTTCACCGGAGGATAGTTCCTTTATCATGGCGAAGAGATCCTGGCCCTCGGACCGGTTTAGGAAATCCCGGTTCACAAAGGGATCGGAATACATGGGAAAAGCCCAGGACATGGAGCCGTAGGCTCCCGACAGGGAACCGGTGGTATTAAGACGGTACCGGAGGGGTATTTCAGAGGAAAAAAAATGGGAAGAATTCCAGTCGCTGGTCCCGTCATAACGGGGAAAGGGGGTATAGTAATTACTGTTCGGATACTGCGAGATATCCCGGGTAAAACCGATGCCCGCGGAAAGGCTCGTGGCGCCGAAGGGCTTTTTAGCCGGAAGGGCCAGTTCCGTACCGAGATAAAACCCAAGGTTTGCGTAGGCGTCGAAAAGCAGGGAAAGCCGGGTATCATTGGGGTCCCGGGCCTTACGGCCGGTACTCCGCAGGAACACCCCCTCCCGGACCTTTTCCATGTCCGCGCTGTTTCCCAAAATTTTGGTAATAGAACTCTCCGAGGAAGAAACCGCCTGGGGACGGCCCAAAATATAGGTGGTGGTCTGGACAAACTGGCCCTCCCGGGAACGGTAACCCAGGACGGGATGAAAAATAATCTCATCCGCGGGAAAAAAGAAAGCGGGAAGGTATAAAACCGGAACTTCCCCTACCTTGAGAACGGCATTGACCAGGGCCCAGTCGGATCCGGGAAGCAGCCACAGCTTGGAAGCGCTGATGGACCAGTGGGCTTCTTCGTTAGTAGCGTTACTGATCTGCGCCCTGGTCAGGACCGTCACTTCCTCGTCGGTCCGGGTGATAATATTTCCCGAGAACCGGTAGGTGGTTTCATTATCCCGCAGGGACCGTTCAGATATGCCGCCCATAAAAACGCTGGACCAATTATCCAGATCAACGGTTATGGACTCTCCCCGGAAGGTCTCCCTGGTATCCCCCTCTTCCTTTATATACTCTACCCCCCCGGAGGCGGAGAGGATATTCCGGGTCCGGTTATAGAGGATCTCCCAGGCTTTAATCCGGTGGATCGCCTCCCCGTCTTTAAGGCTGATGAGTACATCCCCCTGGAGGCGGGCGTATTCCTCATCCACCACATCCAGGGTAAAATATTCGGTACTCCTGGCGGATTCAATAGTGATAACCTTCTGATTCGAATTCCCGGAATCCGCCGTTTCCGGCGAGGAAATCCCGTAGTAGGTCATGAGCCGTTCCGCCAGGGCCGCCCGGTCCCCCCCCTCGCTCAGGCCCAGGCTCCGGCACCAGTTCGCCAATTCCGAAAGGGTGGAGGTTCTTATGTCCATCCTCAGAATCGCCGCCTCGGGGGATTCCTCCTCAGGCGCCTCTTCCGCCCCTTCCCCTTCAGCCCCTTCTTCCGCAGGCCCCTCCCCCTCAGGCCCTTCTTCCGCAGGCCCCTCCCCCGCTTCCGCGGCGGGGCCTGTTTCGGGGGCCTCCCCGCCGGGAGCCTCTCCCGCAGCTTCCTGGGCAGGGAGCCCCCGGATCATGGCAGTCAGGAGAACCATACCGAAAAAAAGAAGCCGGAAAAAACGGCGCAGGCCGGTTTTTATTTCCACCGGGAAGAACTCCGTTGAGAATGCCGGCGGGAATTTGCGGAACCGCCGAACCTGCGGTTCAGTAAGTCCTTGATATAGGTTCCCGTATAGGACTGGGGATAGGAAGCTACCTGTTCCGGGCTGCCGGTGATCACCACCTCCCCTCCCCGGTCGCCCCCTTCGGGGCCAAGATCGATAAGATGATCCGCCTGGAGCAGGACATCCAGATTATGTTCTATCATAACCACCGTATTCCCCTGATCAACCAGGCGGTGGATCACCTCCATAAGCTGCTTCACATCCGCAAAATGCAGCCCCGTGGTGGGCTCATCCAGGATATAGAGGGTTTTCCCGGTGGAACGTTTGGAAAGCTCCAGGGCCAGCTTGACCCGCTGGGCCTCCCCGCCGGAAAGGGTCAGGGCGGACTGTCCCAGTTTGACATAGCCCAGGCCCACCGAGAGGAGGGTATCCATTTTCCGGGCCACATGGGGTATATAGACAAAAAAATCCGCCGCCTCCTCGATGGTCATATCCAGCACATCGGCGATGTTCTTTCCCTTATAGCGTATTTCCAGGGTTTCCTTGTTAAAGCGCTGGCCATGGCATACATCGCAGGTGATATACACATCGGGGAGGAAGTTCATCTCTATCTTGATGGTTCCGTCCCCCTGGCAGTTTTCACAGCGCCCCCCCCGGACGTTAAAGGAAAAACGCCCCGGCTTATAGCCCCGCATTTTCGACTCCGGGAGGCTGGCAAAGAGGTCTCGGATCCCCGAAAAGACCCCCACATAGGTGGCCGGGTTGGACCGGGGGGTCCTGCCGATGGGGCTTTGATCAATATCGATCACCTTATCGATGAACTCCGCCCCTTCCAGGGAATCATAGGCCCCTTCAGGATGATTGGACCGGTACACCCGGTTTGCCAGGGCGGGGTAGAGGACGTCTGAAAGGAGGGTCGATTTACCGGACCCCGAAACCCCGGTGATACAGGTAAATATCCCCAGGGGAATATCCACGTTTATCCCCTTAAGGTTATGTTCCGACACCCCCCTAAGGCGGATACAATTCCCGTTGCCCCCCCGCCGTTCCCGGGGAATATCCATGCTGAGGGCGCCCGCCAGGTAGCGGCCGGTAAGGCTTTCCTCAATCCGCATGACCTCCCCGGGGCTGCCCTGGGCCACCACCTCCCCGCCGTGGACCCCCGCGCCGGGTCCCAGGTCTACGATATAGTCCGCGGTCCTAAGGGTCTGCTCGTCATGTTCCACCACGATGAGGGTATTCCCCAGATTCCGCAGGTAGAGCAGGGTATCGATAAGCCGCTGATTATCCCGCTGGTGGAGGCCGATGGAAGGTTCGTCCAGGATGTAGAGGACCCCCACCAGGCTTGAGCCTATCTGGGTGGCCAGGCGGATCCGCTGGGCCTCCCCGCCGGAAAGGGTGGCGGACTTGCGCTCCAGGGTTAGGTAGTCCAGGCCCACATTTTTCATGAACCCCAGCCGGGCGTTTATCTCCTTGAGGATCTGGTAGGCGATTTTTTTTTCGGTCTTTGTTAGTTTGACGGTTTCAAAAAATTTGAGGGAATCGGTCACCGAAAGCCTGGTGAGGTCCCAAATGTTCCGGCCCCCCACGGTAACGCCCAGGGCCTCCGGCTTGAGCCGCCGGCCCCCGCATTCCTCGCAGGGCTTCTGGCTCATAAACTTTTCAAGCCATTCCTTGATCCCCGGAGACTGGGTTTCCAGATAGCGCCGCTTTAGGTCTTCCAGGATCCCCGGAAACCGGGACCGGTATTCAAAACGGCCGGTTTTGTCCCGGTTTTCATATTTTACGTCAATCTCGTCCTTGCTGCCGTAGAGGATGGCCTCCAGGGCCTTCCTGGGAAGATCCTTTAAGGGGGTATCCAGGCTGAATTTAAAATGCCGGGCCAGGCTTTCGAAACGGCTGCGGTGCCAGGCGGAATCGGGATTATAGGGGACCACCCCGCCCTCGTTAAAGGAAAGGGAAAGATCGGGGATCACCAGGTCGGGATCAAATTCCAGCCTGGCCCCCAGGCCGGAACAGGAAGGACAGGCCCCAAAGGGGTTGTTGAAGGAAAAAAGCCGGGGCTGTAGTTCGGGGATGGAAATACCGCAGTCCGGGCAGGCGTTCTTCTGGCTAAAAAAATGCTCGACGGCCCCCGCTTCGGCGGAACTATTCCGGCCGCCGGCCTTGCCGGACTCCGCCTCTCCCTTTCCGCCGGGGGATTCTTCCCCCTCCCGGCTTCCCTCCCCGGACTTGGGCTGGCAGAGGGCCAGCATGATGCCGTCCGTCGCCTGCAGGGCGGCTTCCACGGACTCCGCCAGCCGGGACCGGATATCGGCCCGGATCGCCAGGCGATCTACCACTATCTCTATGGTATGTTTTTTCTGCTTATCCAGCTTGATCTTCTCGTCCAGGCTTATCATAAGGCCGTCTATCCGGGCCCGGACAAAACCCGCCTTTCGGGCATCCTCCAGGATCTTCTGATGTTCCCCCTTCTTTCCCCGGATCACCGGGGCCAGGAGCTGGACCCGGGTCCCCTCCCCCATCTGCATAATGGTATCGATAATCTGATCCACCGGCTGCTCCCGGATCTCCCTGCCGCACTGGGGACAGTGGGGAATCCCGATCCGGGCATAGAGGAGGCGGTAATAGTCATAAATTTCCGTCACCGTCCCCACGGTGGACCGGGGATTCCGGTGGGTGGTTTTCTGTTCTATAGATATGGCCGGGGAAAGCCCCTCAATATAGTCCAGGTCGGGTTTATCCATCCGGCCCAAAAACTGCCGGGCATAGGCCGAAAGGCTTTCCACATAACGCCGCTGCCCCTCGGCAAAGATGGTATCAAAGGCCAAAGAACTCTTCCCGGACCCCGAAAGGCCGGATATGACAATAAGTTTATCCCGGGGAAGCTCAAGGTCGATGTTTTTTAGATTATGCTCCCGGGCGCCCTTGATGATAAGTTTATCCATCGATTTTAAGCATACCCCGACCCATGGCGGACGCGCAATATGGGGGGGGAAGAGGGGGTTCCCCGCATAATACGGCTGCCAATCGACAGTCGCTCTTTCTTCACTTCCCACCCCGCTCTAGTCCCCGCCGCAGTTACTCGTTGGGCCGCCCGCGC
>JAISOR010000134.1 GCA_031275535.1 Treponema sp.
GTGGAGCGTAAATAAAAGTAACGTTCAATATCAGGATCATGATCCGGCAGCAAAAAAGGATATTCCAGCCGAAGTAATTCGTCCTGAATTTCAGAGATATTCATCTGGGTTAAGTATAGGATGTAAGAACCGTATTATGCAATGTAAGCGGGGGGGAAGAGGCGGCTCCCCGCATAATACTGCCAATCGACAGATTTCCCCGCCCCGTTGTATCCTGGCTTCCCTAGAGGGTCCCTTCGTATATTATCTTTTCTTCCCCATCCAGGGTTACGGTGATATGATCCTCAAAGAAATCCAGGGCCTGGGGAACCTGGGAAATATACACGATGTGGGGATTGATGGTCCTGATATGTTCATAGGACAGGCTCGAATCCCCCTCCAGGATAATCCCCTCCACAATCCGTATGACCGGGATAAAGGAATCGTCCAGGGTATGGGTAAGGAGTATTTCGCCGCCCCTTTTCCCGAGCGCCCCGGAGGCCTCCTCCGGAGATCCGGCCTTGACTATATGACCGGTACAGCGGCCGCCGAATCCGCGGTTTCCCCGGCCCAGGACATTGCCGATCACATGCACCCGGATGCTGTTGGTGGTAAAGGGGGAATGAACCGGCAGCCCCGCGGCTACTACCACCTTATCCGCCGGCACGGCAAAGCCCTCCCGGATCGCCGCGCTGATGGCCCCCTGGATCATGGCGTCGGAATCATCCTCCTTTTGAACCCGGACCGGTACCACCCCCCAGTAGAGCAGGAGCCGCCGGCATACGGATTCGCTGGGGGAAGCCGCCACGATGGGCCGCCGGGGCCGGTGTTTGCTCACCAACTGGGCGGTATGGCCGCTTAGGGTGGGGACCACCATGCAGGAGGCGCCGATGATATCCGCGGTACGGGAAGCGGCGGCGGCGATCACATGGCCCAGATCCGCCCCCTGGGTCAGGGAGAGGCGGCGGTTCTTCAGATTTTGCTCATATTCCTCGGAAGCCTCCACAGCCCGGGCGATCCGGTCCATCACTTCCACCGCCGCTTCGGGGTAGGCCCCGTTGGCGGTTTCCCCGGAGAGCATGACGCAGTCGGTACCGTCCAGGATGGCGTTGGCCACATCCGTGGCTTCGGCCCGGGTGGGCCGGGGATTGCGGATCATGGAATCCAGCATCTGGGTGGCGGTAATTACCGGGCGGCCTTCGTTGTTGCAGAGGCTGATGATCCGCTTCTGTTCCAGGGGAACCCGCTCCGGGGGAATCTGTACTCCCAGATCTCCCCGGGCAACCATGACCCCGGCGGAGACCCGGATAATATCCTCAATGTTGGAGAGCCCCTCCTCATCCTCGATCTTGGCAATTACCGGCATATCCGAACCGATGGAGGCCAGGTATTTCTGTATGGCCGTTACATCCTGGGCCTTGCGGATAAAGGAAGCCGCCACATAGTCCATGCCCTCTTCATGGCCAAAGCGGAGATCCTCCTTATCCTTTTCGGATATTGCCGGAAGCCGGGTATGGACCCCCAGGATATTGACGTTCTTCCGGCTCTCCAGTTCGCCGCCGTTGGCAACCCGGCAGCGGATGAGCCGCCCCTCCAGGGCGGTCACCTCCAGGGCAATGAGCCCGTCCGCGATGAGGATCCCCGCGCCGGGACGGATATCATCCGCCAGGGCTTCGTAGCTGAGGGTGATCCGTCCCGGGCCGGTATAGGCGCCGTCCTGGCCGTAGAGCTTTATAGCGTCGGCCTCGGCCAGCACATCCACGGTCTCTCCCTGCTCCAGTTTAAAGGATCCCTCGTCCCGGATACGGCCGGTCCTGATCTCCGGGCCCTTGGTATCCAGGATCAAGGCTACCGCTGCCCCTTCGGCCTCCGCCGCGGCCCGGACCCGCCGGATCCCCGCCCCGTGGTAGACCTTGTCCCCATGGGAAAAATTGAACCTGGCCATGTTCATGCCCCGGCGGATCAGGGAACGGACCATCTCCACCGACTCCGTCGCCGGTCCCATGGTACAAATAATATGGGTATTCCGTATCGCAGTCATCTGACACTCCTTTGTTGGCCCCTAGTTTACCCCATATTACCGGTTTATGCTTCCCCCTTCCTCACGAACGAGACTCCCCCACTCCTCACACTTCCTCTATCAATGCTATAATCCGGCTATGAAAGATATAACCAACAAGCTTATTCTTATTACCGGCGGGGCGAGCGGTATTGGGCGTTTGATGGGTTTGGATTTTGCCGGCCGGGGCGCCAGGGTTGCGGCCTGGGACCTTGATTCCGGGGCCCTGGCAAAACTGGAGGACGAAGCCCGGCAAAGGAATGTCTTTATTAAGGGCATGGTCTGTGATGTATCGGACAGGGCTGCGGTTTACAAACAGGCGGCGGCTCTGGAAGGGGACTTAGGGCCGGTGGATGTCCTGGTGAACAATGCCGGAGTCGTATCGGGCTCCCGCTTCCTGGAGACCCCGGACGAGAAGATCATCAAAACCATGCAGGTTAATACCTTCCCCCTGTTTTGGACCTGTAAAGCCTTTCTTCCCTCCATGCTTGAACGGCATACCGGCCATGTGGTTACCATTGCTTCCGCTGCGGGGATTATCGGGGTCCGGGGCCTGGCGGATTATTCGGCCAGTAAATTCGCCGCCTTTGGTTTTGATGAGGCCCTTAGGATGGAACTGCGCCATAGTAAGAGCGGGGTTAGAACTACCGTGGTTTGTCCCTTTTTTATTGATACCGGGATGTTCCGGGGGGTAAAGACCCGCTTTCCCCTGCTTCTGCCGATCCTAAAAGACACGAAGGCGGCCAGGAATATTGTGCGGGCGGTGCTAAAGGATAAAAGGCGGCTGATCATGCCGGCCTTTGTACATGCGGTCTACTTTCTGCGGCTTTTGCCCGTCGCCATGCTTGATATAATGGCGGACTTCTTTGGGATAAGCAAGGCCATGGATGAATACACAGGACGGGAGCAAAGATGAAGCATAGGGAGGAAGGGGAGAGGTCCCCGGGCAGCGCCGGCGGCGTGAGCGCCGAAGAATTCGCCGCAAAGATGGCCGCCGCCAGGGAAGCCCAGGGCCGGTGGGCGGCGCTGTCTTACCGGGAACGAAGCAGGCGGCTCAAAAAGGCCGGGCAGTATCTGGCCTGTCATACGAACGAACTTATAGAAGTGATACACCGGGACAACGGCAAACTGAAACTTGACGCCCTGGCAACGGAGATACTCCCCGCGGTTATGGCGCTGGGGTATTACATTAAACAGGGAAAACGGATCCTCGCCCCCCGCAAAATCCGGGGCGGTAATATCCTTATGTTCAATAAAAAAAGCCGGATAGTCTACAAGCCCTATGGGGTGGTGGGAATCATCTCCCCCTGGAATTATCCCTTTGCCATTCCCTTTTCCGAAGTGGTCATGGCCCTGCTTGCGGGAAACGCGGTGTTTCTCAAGGTCGCCTCGATTACGCCGGAGGTTGGCCGGGCCCTGGCCGCGGTATTCTCCGCCGCGGACCTGCCGGAGGGGCTCTTTTCCTACCTGGAGATTCCCGGCAAGGAGGCCGGCCCGGCCTTTATTTCCGGCGGGGTGGATAAGCTCTTTTTTACCGGCTCCACCGCCGTGGGCCGGGAACTCATGGCCCTGGCCGCGCCCCGGCTGCTCCCCCTGGTGCTGGAATTGGGGGGCGCCGACGCCGCTATTGTATGCAGCGATGCGGACCTGGATCGGGCGGCCGCGGGGCTCCTCTGGGCCGGCTTTTCCAACGCCGGCCAGTCCTGCGGCGGGGTCCAGCGCATCCTGGTCCATAAGGACGTATACGATGCTTTTTTGAAAAAATTCTGCGCCCTGGTAGAACGGCTCCGGGTCGGGGACGGCCCGGACGCCGATATGGGCCCCCTGGTATCCCTCCGGCAGAAACGGGCGGTACAGGAACAGGTGGAGGCCTGTATTGCCGCCGGGGCGGTGGTCGCCGCAAAAAGCCCGGCCCCCCAGGGAGAAGCCGCCCCCGGGGCTTCCGCCGCCGAGGACAGCCTCTTTGCCCCCGCCCTGGTGCTTACCCATGTTACGGAGGATATGCCCGTAATGGCCGGGGAAATATTTGGTCCCGTGGTGGCGCTTGTCCCTGTGGCGGATGATGAGGAGGCCCTTCGCCGGGCGAACCGGTCCTCCTATGGCCTTACCGGATCGGTCTGGTCCCGGAATCCCCGGCGGGCCAGGATGATCGCCCGGAAGATCCATGCCGGGGCGGTGATGATAAACGATCACCTTATGTCCCACGGCCTGGCGGAAACCCCCTGGGGAGGTTTTGGCGATTCGGGGATCGGGAGAACCCATGGCGAGCAGGGGTTTCGGGAAATGTGTAAGACCCAGGTCATTGTGGATGATATCCTGCCCGGGGTAAAACGGAACCTCTGGTGGCAGCCCTATTCGGAAGGGGTCTTCCGGGGAATGGAGGCTATCCTGGCCTTCCTGGCGGGGCCGTCCCTGTCCCGGCGGCTCGGGGCCATCCCCCGGGTCTTGAAGATCTTCTTCCGGTATTGGCAGAAATAGCGCGGCATACGGCCAGGCTAGGGAGAGAAGTGTTTTTCCAGGGTTACCTGGTTTCCCTTGTCGTTGTAGGTGATGCTATCGAAGGCGCTGGTGGCCATAAAGATACCCCTGCCGTGTTCCAGCATATCCGGGGAGAGTTCCATGTCCCCGCTGAGATGTTTTTTATGATCAAAGCCCTTCCCCTGATCGGTCACCCGGAAGAGCGCCCGCTGGGGGTTGATAGAGTATTCCACCATGACCCGCCGGGCTTTGTACTGTGGGTTTTCCATGCGCTCCCGGAGAAATTCAAAGTAGGTTCTGTTTCTTTGGGCCTCGGTTTTTTCATCATGGTTAATTTCCAGGTTCCCATGTTCTATGGCGTTTAGCACAATTTCCCGCAGACAGATCATAACAAAATCCGCGTCCTCCGCGGGGAGATACCGGGAAAGCCGGGCGCAGGCCTGGTTACAGACCTCATTGGCGGCGTTAAGGGTGTTTTGGATGTCGTAGCGTTCCCTGCCGTCCACATAGGCCTTGGTAAGGGAAGACTCGTCATTGATAATGGTCCTAACCAATATCTCCGCCTTTCCCAAAAAGTTCAGATATTCCATCCGCAGGGTACAACTTTTAGATTCCCCCGTGGGGGTCTTTACATAGGCCGATAATTCTATGGGGTTCTTGTTTTGCCGGATATCCTGCAGGCCATGGGAGACGATTTCCGTAAAAACAGTCCGGTCCTGCGGGTTTTTATAGAGTTTTTCCGGCAGGGTAGGGAGGGCGTCGTTCTCCCGGCTAAGGTCAAACCCTTCCAGGTCGTAGAAATTGACCGCCGCGGGGTTACATTCCTTGAACCGCAAATTTTCGTCCAGGAGCATCACCGGATCCCGGCTCCCGTCGAAGAGGCTCCGGTATTTTTTTTCATTCTGATTTATCAGAATATTTGCGTCGGTCAGATCCTTTACCCGTTCTTCCAGGGTATTGTTCGCGATACTCAACTGACTGTAGAGAAAGGTAAAGCGCTTTACCAGGATAAAGGTAGTGCCCACGGTGAAAACAAAGAATCCATACCGGGTAGCGGTAATGGCATAATGGAAAAAAATGGAATCAATAATATCAAATACCGCGGTCCCTCCCAGGAAAAGGGCGCCCAATATGATATTGCCAATAGGGGTATTGACTATGACCTCGCCATAGACCCCGGCCAAAGACCGCCCTTGTCCCGCTTCCTTGTACCGTTTCCACCGCCGGTGTCCGGTACTAATAAAGGTATAGCCAATATCATAACTAAAGATGATAAGCACGATGGGCAGGGAACTGATCTGCCATATTTTAAGGGTATCTTCCGAATAGGGAAGGGCAAAAAACAACTGGGAGAGCGCCATAAGCCCGTATATGCTTCCGTAAATTTTGGTTATCAACATCATCTTCTGCATACAGAGGTGCTCTACAAAGGCGGCGATTAGGGGAAGCACCAAAAAAAGGCAGGCAAACTCGGTCCGTACCACAATGCCCGTATTGGGAATAAGATTGTATATCTCGTGGGTTCGGGCTAAAAAATACACCCCCAGGGCTGTGGAAAAAAGGCCGTAATAAAAGTTATGGATATCCTTCCGGCGGCTTAAAAACATAAACAGATGGTAAAGCCCCGCAAAGATATACACCCCCGAAAGGGCCAGGGTTAACGATTCATCCTGCCGCCGCAGAATGGTTTGATAATCATCAATATAGTAGGGGGAGGCATAGAAGAATCCCACCGTTTTGTACGTGGGGTCTCCCACAATCCGAATGGCAAGGATGTTTATCCCTTCCTTAAACAGGAGCTTATCCACGGGAAAGGATATTTGCCGTTGGCTCCGGTGGGACCTGATACGCCCGTGCTGGTCAAGGTGCATTTCCGACCTAACCGGAACGCCGTTAAGGAATATCTCCCAGTTATCCCCCAGGCTTGCCAGAAAAACACCGGGAATCGGGGACTGGGGGCCGTCGAGCAGGGCCATGCCTTCGCGGGTCATGGAAAATGGCAGAATAAAGGTAAACTCCATTTCCCCGGTTCCCAGGGGGGATAAAAAGACCCGTTTGGGAACCCCCGGCAGATCCATCTCCATGATGCTGATGGGAGCGCTGCTTTGACGGGGATTTTCCACCCATGTCCATTCGCCGGAAGAAGCGTCGGGGACGCCGTTTATATCCGCCGGATTAAATCCTTGTTTTACATATACCCCCATATCCCTTAGGTTTACATACAGAGGGCTTGCCGCTTCCTTTTGTGGGGCCGCCGTAAGGGAAGGGGTCAGAAGAAACCACAGGATTCCCAAAAGGCCTATATATTTTTTCATGATACACCATAATATTACGGTTTTTTAATAAATACCAGGTGGTGGGATATATCAAAGGGAAAAGCGCGATGAAGGTTCAACGGGGTATGGACCCCCGCCTTCCAATCAATGCGTTAAGGAAAGACCTCTACCGGGATCGGCCCCCCGGCGGGGTCCCTCAGATCCGCCGCTTCCAGGGCCTTTTTAAGGGAAGCGGCCCGGGATTCCAGGAAAGCCGCCGGCAGCGCCGCGGTCAGGGGGTCCCGGGGACTGGGCCGGGCCTTGCCGTAGATCTGGACCTTTCGCAGCCCCGGCTTCCCCCGCCGGGCAGCGCCGCCATTACCGGGGACGCCGGCGGGGGGCTTGTTGACCGCCGCCAGATCCAGCACCAGCGCTTCCCAGGCCCTGGCTTCCTCCACCGGAGGGGGCATCCTCTGTACCGCACAGAGCATGGTCTGGATGGTGTAGGGGGCCGCGCCGGTGAATTCCCGTATCCGGGTCGTCAGCAGGGTAAGGGGCAGGGAGGAACGGTCTATTTGGGCATACCAGGCTTCGGTCCCGGCGTCCAGTTTAAGCCAGACGGATAGGGCCATGGGACCCGAGGCGGCCCGGCGCAATAAATCGAAGGTCCGATCCTCCAATAATCCCGTCCCGTTGGTGATAAGCACCAGGGCCGCGGCGGGGACAAGGGCATCCCGGATCCGGGCCGCGGCTTCCAGGGCTTCGGGGAAATGGGGAGACAGGGTGGGTTCCCCGTTTCCCGAAAAGCAGATATCCCGCACCGGCCTGTCCCGGGCCGCGGCTTCCGCCAGGACCCGCCGCAGGGCCCCCTCCATGGTTTTTAGGGAAAAAACAATGTCCGTCTTAAACGGAAAGACCTCGCAGTAGGGACAATCGAAGGAACAGACCTTGGCGTCGGGAAAAAGGTTAATCCCCACCGAAAGCCCCCCGGAACGCCGGGAATACACCGGATACACCATGGCGCCCTCCTCCCGGCGGCGGTGGTTTTCAACGGAACCTATGGGTGTAGAAGCCCCCGTCATCCCCGGCTCTCCGCGCTGGCCGCATGGCCCATAAGCCCCTCCGCCCGGGCGATCCGTTCCGCCGCAAGCCGGGCCCGGACATAGGCCTCACCGCCGGTACAGCGCAGGGTCGTAGGGGTTTTGAGGAAATGCCGGACCGAAAGCCCCCCGGTGAACCGGGCGCTGGCGGAGGTGGGCAGGGTATGGTTGATCCCCGCGGAATAATCCCCCAGGACTTCCGCGGCCATGGTTCCGATAAAGAGGGAGCCGTAGTTCTTAAGGGCCGGAACCCAGCGCTCCGCGTCGGCGGCCTGGAGCTCCAGATGTTCCGGCGCGATGGTATTGGCAATACGGACGGCCTCCGCCGGAGTATGGTAGATGATGATGAGGCCCCCCGCGTCCAGGGATGCCCTGGCGGTGGAGGCCGTGGGGAGGGCCGCCAGCCTTTTTTCCAGGGCCGCGGCGATCCGGTCCGCCAGGTCCCGGCTGGGAACCAGCGCCCGGGCCCGGGCATCCCCGTCATGCTCCGCCTGGGCCAGCATGTCCGCGGCGGCCAGATCCGCCCCATCCCTGCCGGGGGCGTCCCCGGCTTTGCCGTCGCTAATGATGAGTACATCCGTGGGGCCCGCCACAAAATCGATCCCCACCTCGCCATAGAGGAGCCGTTTAGCGGCGGCCACGTACTTGTTCCCCGGACCGGCGATAAGGTCAACCCTGGGCACGGTCTCCGTTCCCAGGGCCAGGGCGGCAATGGCCTGGGCGCCCCCCAGGGCAAAGACCCGCAGCGCGGGGGGGGGGAGACTTCCCACCCGCCCGGCCAGGAAAGCGGCCGCCAGGATACGCCTATCAGGAAGCCCATCCTCCAGGGGGGGGGAAACCACCAGCACCTCTTCCACCCCGGCGGCGGCGGCGGGGAGGACCCCCATAAGCACCGATGAGATCAGGGGGAAGCGGCCGGCGGGGACATAGACCGCCGCCCTTTGAACCGGGATAACCCGCTGTCCCGTGATGAGCCCCTCCCCCATTTCATATTCAAAATCGACGATCTGGGCCTTTTGCCGCCGGGCAAAGCGCAGAATATGATCCGCCGCCAATTCCAGGGCCTCCGCCAGGTCCGGTTCCGCGGTTTCGAGCCTTTCCCAGGCGGCCCGGAGCGCCGCCGCCGGAAGCTCCGGCTTTTCAGGGGAACTCCTGTCGAATTGGGAAGCAAAGCGCCGCACCGCCCGGTCCCCCTCTTTCCGCACCGCGGCGATCACCCCCAGAACCGCCGCATCAAGCTCCGCATCCCCGGCCTTTGCCGGCCTTTCCTGCCAATAGGCGTCAAATTCCCCGTCCTCAATGATCCGCATCCTCCCTCACCCCCCGCCCTTGCTTCCTTCAATCCCCCTAAGGGCCTCCAGAAACAGGTCCATCTCTTCATCCGTGCCGATGCTTACCCGCAGAAAATCCGCAATCCGCCCCTGGTTAAAATGCCGGGCCAAAATTCCCCGTTCCCGCAGGGCGGCGAACAGTTCCGTCCCCCCTTTTACCGGAGAACGGATAAAAAGAAAATTCGCCGACGAGGGGATAACCCTATAGCCCAGGTTCAGCAGGGCCCCGGCAACCCGTTCCCTGGTGGCAATGATCCGGCGGCGGGTCCCGGCGTAATAGGGAATGTCCCGGATCGCCGCCGCGGCCCCCGCCTGGGCAAGCCGGTCCAGGGTATAGGAGTTAAAGGAATCCCGGACCCGGTTGAGCCCTTCGATCAGGTCCCCGTTCCCTATGGCATAACCGGCCCTTAGTCCCGCCAGGGCGCTCCACTTGGAAAAGGTATGGACCGTAAGCAGATTTGGATGCGCGCCGATATGGGGTACCAAGGACAGCCCTTCCCCAAAGGCCGCATAGGCCTCGTCCACCACCACTACCCGGCCCTGTTTCTCCTGATACTCCGCCAGGGAAAGCGTCTCCTCCAAGGACAGGGCCAATCCGGTGGGGGCATTGGGGTTGGGAAAAATCACCCCGCCGCAGGGTTTCCGGTACGCTTCTATATCGATGGAAAAATCATCCCCCAGGGGAAGGGTCCGAAAGGGGAGGTCCCAGAGTTTTGCATACACGGGATAGAAACTGTAGGTGATATCGGGAAAGAGGATGGGCAGGGGCGCCGGAACGCCGGGATCAGCACCGTCTTTAGGGGCGGGGCTGAAGAGGGCGGCAAAAACAAAGGCCAATACCTCGTCGGAACCGTTTCCCACAAAGACCTGCTCCGGGTTAACCCCGTACCTTTCGGCTATGGCCCGCCGCAGTTCCCCGCAGCCGGGGTCCGGATAGAGCCTGAGGCCCTCCCCGGCGGCATCCTTAATGGCCCGGATCACCGCAGGCGAGGGAGGATAGGGGTTTTCATTGGTATTAAGCTTAATAAATTTCCGGTCCCTGGGCTGTTCCCCCGGCACATAGGGGGTCAGGGATTGGACCCGGCTGTTCCAATAACGGCTCATGCCATCCTCACTTCTTGTGCCTCCGATCCAGTTCGGCCAATACTTCCTCCACCCCGACCCCCGCCCTGGTCATAAGCACGGTGGTAAAGTAAAGAAGGTCCGCCGCTTCCCAGACTATGTCATCGTGGGTCTTGGCGGTGCAGACCTCGCCGGCCTCTTCCATCACTTTTTCCCGGACCAGATCATCGTCCAGGGCCGCGGTATAGGAACCGGGGCTGGGGTTCTTAAGCCGCCCGGCAATAATAGCCTGAAGGTACTCCCAGGTATACCGGCGGCCCGGATCAAAACAGGTATAGGCCCCGGTATGGCAAACCGGGCCGGCGGGCTCTACCACCGCCAAAATAGCGTCCCGGTCACAGTCCGCCCGGAGGCGGAGGAGCTTTAGGGTATGGCCGGAGCTTTCCCCCTTCATCCAGAGCTTGTTCCGGCTGCGGCTGTGGAAACAGAGGTTTCCCCGCTTAAAGGTTTCCCGCACCGCTTCCCTGTCGGCAAAACCCGTCATCAGGACCTGGCCATCCGGGGATTGGGCGATGACGGGGAGCAGGGAACCGGCGGGATCGGACGCGCCCGGGGGGGCAGCCTTGTTCCAGTTGAGGGAACGGACAAAGGCTTCGGCCAGGTCTATCTTCCCGGTATAGAGGGCCATCCCAAGCTGGACATCGCAGCCCAGGGCCGCGGCGGCCTCGATCTCTTCCAGGGAAGAAAACCCGCCGGCCACGGTTAAACCGCAGGAGGCCGCGCCCCGCAGCCGTTTTACCGGTTCCGGATCTATCCCCCCCATGGTTCCTTCCCGGTCCACACAGGTAAAGAGCAGTTCCGCCGCATAGGGTTCTATCGCCCGGGCGGCCTCTTCCGGATCGATCCCCGTGGGGGTCTTCCAGCCGTCTACAACTATTTCGTAGCGCCGGGTTTCACTGTTTTCCGTTTTTCCGCCCCTGGCATCAATGGCGACGATAAGCCGCTCCCGGCCTATCTTTTCAGCCAGGGCCTGTAAAAAGGGGATGTGGACCTTAAACTCCCCTCCGGCTATACCGGCCCCTTTTTTCCCCGGAACCCGAAAGGCCATGGAACCGATGATGATCTTCTGCGCCCCCAGGCTCACCAGCTCCGCCGCCTGTTCCACGGTCCGGATGCCCCCTCCCACACGGCATTGGGCCAGCCGGAGCAGGGGTTTTATCAGTTCCCTATTGGACCCCCTGCCCATGGCGGCGTCCAGGTCTATCACCGCTACCTCGCCGTAAGGGTCAAACTCCCTGGCCAGGGCCGGGGCATCATCCCGCTGTAAAACCAACTCCGCCCCCTGTTTTAGCTGGACCACCTTGCCGTCCTGCACATCTATCGAAGCAATTACCATCTGACGCAAACTCCTTTTGATTCGGCGTATTTCTTGATCTCCGGGATTGTGGTTTTTCCAAAGTGAAGCATGGACGCCACCAGCGCGGCGTCGGCGCCCCCTTCGGAGGGCCCCGCAGAACCGGCCCCTGCCCAGTCATGCCCCAGCAGGACCCGGACGATCTGATCCAGGTCCCCGGCGCCGCCGGAGGCGATCACCGGCACGGGGACCGCGTCCATGATGATCCGGGTCAATTCCAGATCATACCCCGCGCCGGTACCGTCGGCGTCGATGGAGTTAAGCAGAATTTCCCCGGCCCCCAACTCCACGGCCTGAACAGCCCAGGCCGCCGCATCTATCCCCGTATCTTCCCGGCCCCCATGGGAAAAGGCGTGCCAGCGCGGTGTATCAGCCCTCCCCCCGTTCCCGGCCAGGGGGGGGACCCTTTTGGCGTCAATCGAAAGGACCACGCATTGGCTCCCGTAGGCCCGGGCCATTGCTTCCAGGAGGGAGGGGTTTTTCAGGGCCGAGGTACAGACCGAAACCTTGTCCGCCCCGGCGTTCATGGCCTCCCGCATATCCTCCACGGAACGGATGCCCCCCCCCACGCAGAGGGGGATAAAGACCTCCGCCGCTACCCGGCGGACCACGTCCAGGAGGGTGGCCCGGCTCTTGTAGGAGGCCCCGATATCCAGAAAGGTGAGTTCATCCGCCCCCTCATCATTATAACGCCGGGCCATTTCCACCGGGTCCCCGGCATCCTGGATGCCCTTGAATTTGACCCCCTTTACCACCCGGCCGTCGTCCACGTCCAGACAGGGGATAATCCGTTTAGCCTGCATGGCAGCCTCCCGCCCAGTTTTCCAGCAGCCGGAGACCCAGGGTCCCGGATTTTTCCGGGTGGAACTGCACCGCCGCCAGGGCGCCCTGTTCCACCACGGAACAGTAACGGAGGTAGTACTCCGCCTCGGCGGCGGTAACGGCGGCGTCCTGGGGGTCCGCATAATATGAGTGAATATAGTAGAAAAATGAATTTTCCGGCAGTCCCCGGAACAGCCCGGCGCCCGGCTTGGCCTCGGTACGGTTCCATCCGATCTGGGGAACCTTGCG
Source organism: Treponema sp. (assembly GCA_031275535.1). The sequence continues at coordinate 12,750 of JAISOR010000134.1, forward strand.
GCCCGGAAAACGCCGTACCCTGCCGGGGATGACCGAGAGGCCCCTCACGGGCCGGCCTTCCACCGGGGGGGCCTCCTCGGACGCATCAAAAAGAAGCTGGAGGCCGATACAGATGCCCAGAAAGGGCTTATCCGCCCGGATCCAGCCCCGCAGGGCCTCGTCATAGCCGGATTTCTCCAGGGCCGCCATGGCGGTGGCAAAGTGACCGTCCCCCGGGAAGAGTACCTTTTCGTAGGGGGAGGCCCCCGCCGAAAGCTCCTCCGGGCCGCGGACAAAGCGGGCGGGGAGGGACAGCCGTTTTAAGGCGTTCATCACCGAACCCAGATTGCCCGCGCCGTAGTCCACCACTCCGATCATCCCCCCTCCGGCTTTGCTCACACCAGTACCCCCGGTCCCTCCAGGATGCCCTTGGTAGAGGGGATCCGGTCCGCAATCCGGGGGTCTATTTCAACCGCGTCCCGCAGGGCCCGGGCCGCGGATTTAAAAAGGGCCTCAATCTTGTGATGATCGCTGCGGCCCCGGAGTATATCCAGATGCATGGTTATCCCCGCCCCGGTGGTAAAACCCTGCCAGAAATCTTCGACCGTATCGATCTGGAAGACAAGGCCCTCGGCAATCATGGGGGTATTGGCAAACATTCCGTCAAAGACCAGGAAGGGCCGGCCGGCAATATCCACCGCCGCCCGGGCCAGGGTCTCGTCCATGGGGAAAATACAGCTTCCCGCCCGGCGGATCCCCCGTTTATCCCCCAGGGCCTTGGCAAAGCACTGGCCCAGCACAATGCCCGTATCCTCCACCAGGTGATGCTGATCCACCTCCAGGTCCCCCTTGGCCCGGATCTCCAGGTCAAAGAGGCCATGCCGGGCAAAGGTATTGAGCATGTGTTCCAGGAACCCAATGGGGCAGTCCAGTTTTGCGTCCCCCCGGCCGTCCAAATTCAGCCTTATGGTGATGTCCGTTTCTTTAGTGGTCCGGGTGATCTCCGCAACTCTTGCGGGAAACTTTTTTTCCATTTTTTAATACGCTCCTTGGTACTATTTTTATGGTACGACTTTCCGCAGATCGTATTCCACGATATCCGTGGCGCCCAGCTTCTTCAAGCGGGGTATCAGATCCGGGACCTCGTCTTTTTTAACCGCTATTTTTACCGCATAACCATCGTCACCATAGAGGGGCGCTACGGTGGGACTCCGCATGGAGGGAAGTCCGGCGACCAGTTCGGCGAAGCGGCCCTTGAGTACGTTCATCTCCAGCATCACCTTATCCCGGCCGTCCAGGACCGCCCGGAACAGCATGGCCAGCTCCTCAATGCGGCCCCGTTTTTCCCCGTCCGCCACGGCGGCCCTGGAGGCCACAAACCGGGTGGAAGACTCCAGGATGGTTGCCACTATCCGCAGGCCGTTGTCCTTTAGGGTCTGCCCCGTGGAGGTATTGTCGATGATCATGTCCGCGTCATCCGGGGGAAATACCTCGGTGGCGCCATAGGTGCGGACGATGCGAAATTGATAGCCCTGCCGTTTAAGCCAGGCCTCCGCCAGGCCCACATATTCGGTGGCCACCACGAGTTTCCTGGTCTTCAGGGCCGCCTCATCCAGGGCGGCGGGAACCGCCGCCACGATACGGACCTTATCCAGGCCCAGGTCCATCACCTCCTCCACATCGGCGCCGCTTTCCCGGATCCAGTCGAGCCCGGTAAAGCCCGCGTCATGGCTCCCCAATTCCAAAAGCTCTCCCACATTCTGGGGTTTCATGATCTTGGCGTCCAGCCAGTCCGCGCCCATGGCGGGTCTGTAGGTCCGGTCCGCCAAAGATATGGGGAACCCCGCCTCCGTAAAAAGCCGGGAAATATTATCAAATATCCGCCCCTTAGGAATCAAAATACGCAACTTACCCATGTCTACACTCCAAAAAAAAACCGTGGACCCCGCCGGAAAATATTCCCGCAAGCCCACGGCTGCATACCGTTTGTAACGCCTATAGGGCGCCGGACTCCGGCGGAAATGAGCATCCATGATAATGGTGTTTGCCGAACACGAGAATCCTTTTCATGGTATCAGTCTACAGAGTTGAAGGGAAAAAGTCAACGCGGTAATCTAACCGGATCGGCGCATATAAAAGGAACCTCCCCGCCGTAAGCCTCTCACGTACAAGTGTGATCTTGGGTATCAAACCCCACGGCGAATATACGCCCATGGCCCCTGCCTCCCCTACTTCTGGCTCAGGTTATTGACCCCGTCCCAGTCATCCGGCGGGGGGGCGGCGATATAGCTGCGGCACGTATCCAGGTAGAGCCGGGCCGTGTTGTCCGCTTCATTTTGGGCCGCCAGGGAACGGAAAATTTCTTCCGCCTCCCGGAACCGCCGTTTTTCGTAGAGGGCCAGGGCCTCTTCCCAGGCGGCCAGGGTGTCCGGCACGGCGTCTTCGCCCCGCAGCCCCGGTTCGCTCCGCGAACCTAGTAGCTCGTAGAGCCGTACCGGGGTATTGATCCCCACCACCCGGACCCGGTCAAGGCTCCGGCAGATAAATTCATCCCCTATCATGCTCTTGGTATACTCGCTTATCAGAATGCCCCCCGTGTGGTACTGCTTGTTCACCCCCTCAAGCCGGGCCGCCAGGTTCACCGCGTTCCCCATGATCGTATAGTTCATCTTGTTGGAGGTTCCCATATTGCCCACCACCATTTCCCCCGTGTTTATCCCTATCCGGGTGTACAGCGGCATGGGATCCTGGGCGTCAAGCTTAATCCCCTTGTTCTTCAACGCCTCAATCACCCCGCCGGTAATAAGCCC
>JAISOR010000215.1 GCA_031275535.1 Treponema sp.
TTTGTGGATAAATACATCGGGGACGCCATTCTTGCCCTCTTTCCCCAGGAAAAGGGCGCCGATATGGCGGTCCAGACCGCCATTGACATACAGAAAAAGATCCTGGAGTATAATGGCCACCGGGCTAATTGCGGGTACCGTTCCCTTTCCATGGGAATCGGCCTCCATACCGGAACCCTGATGCTGGGGGTGGTAGGGGTGGAAGACCGGATGCAGAATACGGTTATCTCCGATGCGGTAAACCTTGCCAGCCGCCTGGAAAGCATTACCAAGGTATTTAATGTTTCCATGGCCATTAGCGAGGAGACCTTCAAGCATTTAGAGGACCCCGGTTCCTATATGTACCGGTTTATCGGAAAGGTCCGGGTTAAGGGAAAGGTTGAACCGGTTTCGGTCTTTGAGATCTTTGACGGGATAAACCCGGAGATGTTGGAACGGAAGATGAGGGCCAGTACCTACTTTGAGCAGGGGATGCTTAATTACTATCAGAAGAATTTTTCCGAAGCCCTCTATAACTTCCGAAAGGTATTGGAAGTTCTGCCTGGAGACGGGGCGTCGGTGTTTTACCTGGATAATTGCATGGCGAAGTTGAAATTAAAGTAATCTTTCCCCAAGGATGGATTAATGAAAATAGTAATTTTCCATGATAAGAAGGGTAAAAAAACCGCGGCCCAGCTTGGGAAGCATATTAAAATCCAGAAGATCCGGACCGAATCCTGCCTGCTCCCCCCGGATGAGGGTTCACAGGCCGGCCCCTGGGGCCTTTTCCTGGAAGAGGCCACCCACCTGGTCATGGTCCTTTCCCCGGAAGGCGGGGCCGGAACAGGCGCCCCTGCCCCAAAGGCCGCCCAGGCGGGGTTAAGCCCCGCCGCGGCCTGGGCTTTTTTTGCCGCCGGTTTTGCCGCCGGCGCGGCCCGTCCCCTGGTGTATTACGGGCTTGATACGGCCGCTGTGTATCCTGCCTTTTTCAAGGCTCCGGTTGTCATAAAAAACGAAGGTGATTTTATTGCCTACCTGGAGGAGGAAAAACGGGAGTGGACCCGGCGGGAATCCTATGAACAGGCCAAAACGGCCCTGCTGGATATGGGAATTCCCTTTAACCAGGAGTCCCTGGGGCAATGTATCACCGAACGGAAAAGCCGGGCGGTGGCCCTCTTCCTCCAGGCGGGTTTTTCCCCGGATACCCGGAATAAGGCCGGGGTTCCCCTCCTGTGCCTGGCCGCCCGGGCGGGGGACCGGAACATCCTTTCCCTGCTTTTGAAGGCCGGCGCCTCGGTAAACCTCCGGGCCGGAGACCGGGGCGGTTCCGCCCTTATAGACGGCGCCCTGGGGAAATACCAGGATATCCTGGCGGAGCTCCTGGCCGCCGGGGCGGATGTAAACATAAAGAGCAAAGACGGGCAATCGGCGCTGATTATCGCCGTGGGGCTGAACGACGAGGCCTCCGCAAAGATGCTGCTTAAAGCCGGGGCCGATCCCGACGAGCCCGATAACCTGGGGGCCAGCGCCCGGAAGTATGCGGCCCTGTTTAAGAGGCCCCCCATGGTCGCCTTATTCAGCGCCTATCCTCCCCCCGGAAAGGAGTTTATTCATGAATGATGATGTGGCGGAGCTATTCGAACTGATCACCCGGGCCCGGTATGGGGTCGCCCTTACCGGTGCGGGGGTAAGTACCCTTTCGGGGATTCGGGACTTTCGGGGAAAAAACGGCCTGTACCAGGAAATGGATGCGGAGAAGATCTTCGATATTGATTACTTTATGCAGGATCCCTCTTTTTATTACCGGGCGGCGGGATCCTTTATATACAATATCAATGAAAAGGAACCCTCGGTGGTGCATAAGACCCTGGGGGAATTGGAAAAACGGGGTTTCCTAAAGGTCCTTATTACTCAGAACATCGATCTGCTCCACCAAAAGGGGGGCAGCAGCCGGGTCATAGAGATCCACGGCAGCCCGTCGGTCCATTACTGCCTTAACTGTTCCGGCGGGGATACCATGAGCTTTGATGAGGCCGCCGCCCTGGTTAAGGCCGGGCAATTACCCCGCTGCGGACGCTGCGGCGCCGTATTAAAGCCCGCCATAACCTTTTTTGGCGAAAGCCTGCCGGCCCGGGCCCTGCGGGAAGCGGAAGAAGCCGCCCGCCAGGCGGACCTGATGCTGGTTCTGGGGACCAGCCTTACGGTGTATCCCGCCGCGGCCCTTCCCGGGCTGACCCTGCGGGCCGGGGGAGAAGTGGTTATTGTCAATAATATGGCCACCCCCCTGGACTCCCAGGCCCGGATGCGCTTTAGCGATCTGGGGGAAATTTTCGAACAATTATCGCAGGGTCTTTCCTAAAACAAAGAAGGATAGTATTATTATATTAGTAAGGTTTTTTATATAACCAAAAATTTTAGAATAGAGGTATTGTGATGATTGTTAAATGGAAGGGTTTGCTGCTTTTTGTGGTCCTGGGAGTATGCGCTCCGGCCCTTATGGCAGAGACCCTAAGGGGTATGAGCCTTAACGGGGCCACCGGGCTTTATACGGTTCCAAGCGGACGTACCGGCTGGGAGAAGACTTCGGATCTGGGCCTGGATTTCGGGTATCATACGATAGTTGGTAAAAAGCGTTCCGCTTATTATGGAGATCTCTATAAAATGTATCAAGTTTTTAAAATCTGATATTCTCAAATAAACCTCCAGTGATATTTCCCCCAATACCTTCTATCTGGTGGTTATATGCTGTTTTTATGGACTAAGAAAT
>JAISOR010000228.1 GCA_031275535.1 Treponema sp.
TGTCAGTGTTCCCGAAACCGGGGGCCTTTTCGAGACGGTCATGGAGGAACTAAAAACAAAGACCGAGGACTTCCGGTTTTTGGGATCCTACCGGGCTTCGTTGTAATACGGGGAGAAAGTGTGGAGAGTTGAGAGTGAGGAGGGCGGCTTGCCCATGGACAGCTTGAGGGAAACCCGCAGTATACCCTCAGTATGCCAGAAGCCGCTATATGCCTGGGGTAAGCAATTAGTATGGCCGCCCTGAACGATGTAAAAAACACCTCCCTCCGGCCCCCGGATTGCCTGAAATGCGTCTATTTCAAAATAACCTGGGAACCCGCGTTTCCCCGGTGCTGTACGGTCTTTGGGATAAAGTGCCGGAACCTGCCTTCGGCGGAGGTGTTCCGGGCTACAGGCTGCCATTGTCCATCCTTTCAACTAAAGGAAGGGCTTAAATGATATACCTGGTACAGCCTCCCCTGGTACAACTCAATGCCCCCTATCCCGCTCCCTACTATCTTAAAACTTTTCTGGAAGGCCGGGGCCAAAAAACCCTGATCGCCGATCATTCCATCGGCCTCTTCGAGCGGATATTCTGTAAAGGGGGTTTGAAAAAGATCTTCGCCGATGCGGAAAAGGCATACCGGCGGCGGCGTGACCGGGGGCAAAGTGATGGAACGCCCTACAGCGGGAAGCAGATCCGCTATACGGAACGCTTCCTGTCCGAAGCGGAGCGCTGGCTTTCCTCTATTGATAGGCTCACCGCGTTCCTCCGGGGCCGGGACCGGGAATTCGGGCACCTCCTGACCCTGGCAAACGGAACCCTCCCCGGGGGTCCCCGGTTCGACGCTTGCCTGGGGACCCTGGCGGGGCAGCCCCCGCCGGAGGCCGCGCCCCTGCTGGCGGGCAGGCTCCTGGCGGACCTGGCGGACTTTATCACCCATACCCTGGACCCTGCCTTTGCCCTGGTCCGCTACGCCGAAGCCCTGAATGTCAGTGTGCGGGATTTCCGCGCCGCGCGAAAAAGTCCGGGGGGCTATATTCTCCGGACCTTTTACCGGCCCCTCCTGGATGATGGGTGGGAAGATTTGGACCGGCTCCTGGCCTCCGGGCATGGGGCCGGGGAACAGGAGGACCCCCTTATCCTGGGGCTTACCATCCCCTTTTCGGGCTGCCTGGTCGGGGCGCTGGCCTGTGCGGAATCGGCCAAGGGGCGCTATGGGGACCGGGTCATCACCGTAGCCGGGGGCGGCTATGTTAATACGGAGCTTCGGTTCCTTGAGGCCCGGGAATTCTTCGATTATTTTGATTATCTTTCCTTTGATCGGGGCTATGGCTCCTGGGAAGCTATCCTGGAACATCTCCGGGCCGGAAAGGCCGCCCCCGGGGACCGCTCTGATACAGCGCCGGATGCCGGGGAGGAAAGGGTTCTGTATAAGACCCTGTACCGTTCCCCTGCCACCGGCCGCATCCTCAGGGCGCGGGATATAGCGGACCGGGAGGCCGGGAGCCGGGAGGAGGATTCCCGCTTCCGGGACATTGACCGGGAATCGGTACGGTCCGTGTTTCCCGATTATACCGGGGTCGATTTTTCCCGGTATCTCTATCCGGTGGACGAGACCAATCCCATGCATCGCCTCTGGTCCGATGGCCACTGGCTCAAGGCCTACCTTGCCCATGGCTGTTACTGGCACGCCTGCGCGTTCTGCGATGTGCAGCTCGACTATATCCGGGGCTTCGAGCCGGTGGATACGGAGGCCCTTTTCTATCATCTTATCGATCAGGCCGAAAAGACCGGCGTCCGGGGCGTCCACTTAGTTGACGAGGCGGCGCCTGTTCCTTCCCTCATACGCCTGGCGGAACTCAACCGGGAAGCGGGACTGCCCCTTGTCTTTTGGGGGAATATCCGTTTTGGGGGGGACATCACCCCCGGCCTGGCGGCCCTCCTGGCCGCCGGGGGGCTCCTGGGTATTTCCGCGGGCATCGAGGTGGCGTCGGAGCGGGGCCTCAAACGGCTGGGTAAGGGGATAGATATCGCGGATGTGGTCCGTTCCTGCGCCGCGTTTAAGGAACAGGGGCTCCTGACCCATGCCTATCTTATCTACGGATATTGGGATGAGGAGGATCAGGAGATCATAGACTCCGCGGAAATCATGCGCCAATTTTTTGCGGAGGGATTACTGGATTCGGCCTTCTGGCACAAATTCATCCTTACCCGGCATTCCCGGATATACGCCGAATGGGAGCGGGGGCTGCACCGGGGCTTGATCGTAACCGGTGATCCCCCCAGTGAACCGGGGGATACATCCCTTGGAGAAAACGGGCCCCCCCGCCGAGGGGCCGCCGCCGGGAGGAAGGGCCCCGGGCGCCCCGCGCCGCTATTTGCCTTCAACGATATCGGCTTTGAGGGGGAAGCCCTGTTTGACCGTTTTACCGAACCCCTGGACCGGCTCCTGGCCTCCTGGATGGCCGGGGATACCGGAACCCCCGTAACAGAAGCCTTTCCTTTCAAGGTTCCCGCCCCATCCGTGGCGCCCCATTTAGTGGCGGCCCTGCTGGACGCATACGCCCGGAACCGGGACATGAGCCGGAAGACCCCGCCGGAAAAGGCCGGGCCGGAACCGCGGGGCCCGGAAAAAAGCCGGGTCCTGTTCCTGGGCTCCCGGCCCATGATCACAGCCACGGCCCGGGGGCCCGCGCTTTTCTGGCGCTGGCGCCTGGAGGATCACCGCCTGCGGATTTTGGCGGCCGCGGGCTGCGGAGAAG
>JAISOR010000305.1 GCA_031275535.1 Treponema sp.
CATGACCGGGTCCTCCCTGCGGCGTGCGTTAGGATACGTCAGTATCAAGGATGCCGAAACATCAAAGACAATGGCATATTGTAACACACCGGCCGGGGGCGGTCAAGGAATAATGTACTTCGCGGGATAAACGCATAGAACCATTTAAACGGCGGGGGTTTGCTTTAATTGCCGCGCAGATCCGGCGGTTAATTTTCCTCTTTCCCCTATGCAAGGCAAGGCCGGGCAATTCTTTGCCATCTATCCGGGATACCCTGGAGAAAATGCACCGGTACGGTGGAGAAAAACCTGGTGGGGTGGCATCAGACCAAGGTCTGACAGACCAAGGTCCGGTGTAAACCATAGGGGGCACCTTTGGCTTTTACTCCGTCAGGACCCCAAGTAATTTCCTCACCGTACCGGTGTTTTCATTTAAAGTATCCCGGATAAAGAGTAAATGCCTTTGCCCTGGTGCGTACCCCTAGAAAACAAACCGCCATCGGTGCTATACTGTATATTCCCGGGGCATTATAAACCCCGGTTATTATACTTTTTAACGGAGGATCAGTATATGAAACCCTATAGTAAAATCCTATTGCCCATGGCGGCAGTTTTTTTTGTATTCGCCGCCTGTAGTTCGAATCCCAAGGTTACCCGGGTTGATGCGGATACCCAGACCGATTTAAGCGGCTATTGGAACGATACGGATGTCAGGATCGTCTGCGACAGCCTCATCAGGGCGGCCCTGGATTCCCCCCGGGTGGCCCAGATCAGCGCCCAAAAGGGGCGGCTGCCGGTGATCCTGGTGGGTTCCTTTAAGAATGACAGCGATGAACACATCGATACGTCGATCATTTCCAGCACCATGGAGGTAGCCATATTCAACAGCGGAAAGGCCGACTTTGTGGCCGGGGGGAGCACCCGGGCAGAGCTGAGGACGGAACGGCAGGAGCAGCAGGGCAATGCCAGCGAGGCCACCGCCGCGGCCCTGGGCAACGAGACCGGAGCGGACTTTCTCCTGACCGGTTCGGTAAAAACCATCGTGGACCAGGCGGGCAAGACCGCCACCAGGACCTATTTTGTCAATGCCGAATTGACCAATATTGAAACCAACGCCCGGCTCTGGATGGATCAGAACAGCGAAATAAAGAAGATTATCTCCAGGCCCAGGGCAAAGCTGTAACCCCCGGGAGCCTGCTACAGTTTGCGGGCCGCTGCCCCCGGCCCAGGGAGGAAAGAATGAAGGACTTGAGCCATTTGTGGGTCTTTACCCTCTGTAGTCTTGTGTTTCTCTCCTGCGCATCCACCAATCCCTATGCAAAGATTGATGAGGCGGCGGTCCGGGGGGATTACCAGGAGGGATTGGCGGATATTGAAAAGGACAAAAAGAAACTATACCGGGACAAGGATATGGTCCTCTATTACCTTGATACGGGGATGCTCAACCACTACGCCCTGCAATACCGGAATTCCACGGAATTGCTCCAGGAGGGGGAGCGGGCCATTGAAGCGGCTTTTACCAAAAGTATAAGCATGGAGATTGGGTCCTACCTGGTAAATGATACCACCCGGGAATATGACGGGGAGGATTACGAGGATATCTACATCAATGCCTTTAACGCCCTCAACTACTACCATGAGGATAATCCGGAAGACGCCATGGTCGAAATACGGCGGATGAACAATAAATTGCAGTTCTTATCCTCAAAGTACGGGGTATTGGCCACCAATCTCCAGAGAAAAGCCCTGGAAGACGCCACCGAGATCCCCCCCGATCCCACGGCAAAGGCGCTTAGTTTCTCCAACTCCGCCCTGGCCCGCTATCTGGGGATGCTCTTTTACCGCGGGACCGGGAAATTCGACGACGCCCGGATCGACCGGGATCAGATAAAGCTGGCCTTTGCCAATGCCCCGGCAATTTATGATTATCCCCTGCCGTCGTCCATTGATGATGAGCTGGAGATCCCGCCGGGAAAGGCCCGGCTGAATGTGATCGGTTTTAGCGGTTCCTCCCCCGTCAAAGAAGAGGAGGCCCTGCGAATTTTAATCCCCCGGGCCCGGTACATCAAAATAGCCCTCCCGGTGATGGTGTACCGCCCGTCGGCGGTCAGGCGGGTGGCGATTGTGTTCGATACCGGGGAGGAGCTTGACCTGGAACTGCTGGAGAATATAGAGGCCATTGCCCGGGAAACCTTTAAGGAAAAGGCCCATTTAAGCTACCTAAAGTCGGTGATCCGGGCCACCACCAAGGGCGTAACATCCTCCGTCCTCGATGCGGCCTCCGATGATGTGGGGGGCAATGCGGGGCTTGCCCTGGGGCTTATCAGCCTGGGAACCCAGATCTTTGCCGAAGTCAGCGAACAGGCGGATTTACGGATATCCCGGTATTTCCCCGCGAAAGCATACGTAGGGGGCATTACCCTTGATCCTGGTGTTTATTCTTTCTCCATAAATTATTATGCTGGGAATGGCAAACTGATTGCTTCTTTTAGGAAAGAGAACATAGAAATTCGGGAAGACAGGCTTAATTTGGCGGAGGCGGTATGTTTAAGATAAGAAATGCGATTGTAGTATCCTGTGTTTTATGGTCCTTATTCGGATGCGGCGGAACGCCGCCGGCAAAGACAAGCGGAGCAGGGCCCGACTGGGTATATAATCCCAGTGCGGTATACCCCGAAAATACGTATATCTCCGCAGTGGGCTACGGAGTGGACCGGGAATCGGCGGAAAAAAACGCCCTGGGCGCCCTGGCCTCTATTTTTGGGCAGACCGTAAAGGGGGAAACCCTGGCCAGCTATAAATACTCCGAAGCGGTACGCGACGGGGTTATCAGCATAAACGAAGGCTCCGCAATAGACAACGCCGTCAAAACCTCCTTTGAGATGCAAACCCTTATCGGCGCGGAAATTAAGGACCGCTGGTTTGACGGGAAGGATACCCATTATGCCATTGCCGTGATGGACCGCTTGCAGAGTTCCCTGCTCTATTCGGAGCTTATCGAATCAAACCTGCAGGTTATAGAGCACCTGCTCGATATTCCCCTGAATGACCGGTACTCCTTTGACGCCTATGCCCGCTACGATCTAGCCTTAATTGTCGCCAATGCGAATTCCGCGTTTCTCAACGTGCTTTCCGTATTAAATCCCGCTGCGGCCATGGGCCTGCGGGATGAAATCCGCCAGGAAGACGTGTACCGGCTGGAGGCCCTTAGCATTGCCCAAAATATTCCCCTTAGGCTGATGGTACAAAACGACCGGGACGGCCGCATCGGGAGCGCCTTTTCATCGGTTTTAGCAGACCGGGGCTTTAAGATAGGGGAAGATACCAGCCGGTATGTGCTGGATGTGGCGGTGACCCTTTCCAAGGTTGATCTTCCCCAGAACCCAAATACTTTTGTCCGTTATATCGTTAACGCGGATCTGCGGGATACGGAAAATAATATAACGATCTTTCCCTATTCCATCAGCGGCCGGGAAGGGCATACCAGCCTTTCGGAAGCCGAAAACCGGGCCTTGCGTATGGCGGAGGAAAATATCAGGGAATCCTATGGCGCGGCCCTGGACGGGTATCTAACCCAATTATCATCTAATAAAAAATAAGCCCCGGTGAATATGCAAGAGAAGGAATAATGGCTGAACAGTATATTTATAATAACCAGGGTTTTATTAAGATCCTGCCCGCCTGGGCCCAGGATTTTGCCAATAAATACGGCTCAAAAACGGCAAACCTCTATATCCTCCATGGAAACATCCGGGACTACCTTCCCCATAGAAAAAAGGAGGATGAATTTACCTTTACCCGGATCCAGGAATATATTTCCGAGGTGCTTTTTGGGAATCAGGATATTATTGCCTATTATGATCGTTCCAGCGGGGTCTCATTCTGCACCCCCGAAATGGCGGATGAATACCATGGGGCCATGTCCGCCGCCTATCCCGATTCGGCGGATGGGGACTTCTTCTCCACCGACCCGGAAAAGAGTTTCGCCTTTCTGGAAAAATACTTTTTGTCAAAGATCCCCGCGGACCGGCATAAAAAATGCCGGATGGTGCTTATCATGGATTACGCGGAAACCATCGTTCCCGCGGGGGATCTAATCCGCCTCTCCGATGAGGACCGGTACTGCCTGGTGACCCTTAACCGCTGGTCCAATGCGCCCATGTTTACCAAAAATGATATTTCCATCCTCCTCCTGACCGAAAATCTTACGGATATTTCCTCCCGGCTGGTAAGTTCCCCCTTTACGGTAAAAATAAACGTCCCCTTCCCCGACGAGAAGGTCAGGACAAGTTTCCTCCACTTCAAGGAGCGGGAGGGCAAGCTGCTCCTGGAACGGGGTATTAACCCGGAACGGGTGGCGGCTATAACCAGCGGCCTTAACCTGATGAACCTGAACCGGCTGGTCTCGGAGAGCCATGAAGAAAACAGGGCCCTGTCCCTGGAATACCTGCGGCAGAAAAAAAAGGAAATTATCGAAAACGAGGCCGCGGGGCTGCTGGAATTCATGGAGACCCTCCACGATCTTTCCTATGTTTCGGGTCATGATTTTGTAAAGAAGCGGTTCAGGAGCGCCGCCCGGGCCATCAAGATGGGGCGGCTGGACGTACTCCCCATGGGCTACCTTATCGCGGGCCCCGTGGGGACCGGCAAGAGCTTTATGGTCAGCGCCTTTGCGGGGGAAATAGGGATCCCCATGGTCAAATTCCGCAATTTCCGGTCCAAGTGGCAGGGGGTTACCGAATCCAATCTGGAGAAGGTCCTCAATATCCTCAAATCCATGTCCCCCGTGGCGGTGATGATAGACGAAGCCGACGCCTTCCTGGGGAACCGGGATCAGGACGGGGATTCGGGTACCAGCAACCGGGTATTCGCCCAAATCGCCAGCTTCATGGGTAACACCGAATACCGGGGCCGGATCATCTGGTTTCTCATCACCTGCCGGCCCGACCTTATCCCCATAGACCTGAAACGCCAGGGCCGGGCGGAAGAACACCTGGCCCTGTTTTACCCCGAGACCGACGCCGAAAGGGAAGCCCTTTTTGAAACCCTGGTAAAAAAGCTCGCCATTTCCATCCGAAAATTCTCGATCACCGACCTTTTCAGGAAATTCCACTATGAATTTTCCGGTGCCGATCTTGAGGCGGTCCTGATCCGGGCAAAATTACGGGCCGCCATGGCGGATCGCAGTTTTATCACGAAGGAAGACATGGAAGAAGCCCTGGGAGACTTTGTCCCCCCCGCATACCCCTACGAAATCGAGCTGCAAAACCTGGTGGCCGTGCTGGAATGCACCTCCAAGGAGATGGTCCCCAGGCGCTTCCAAAACCCGGACCGGACCAAACTGGTAAAGGATATCCAGGAACTGAAGTCCCTGATCGGGGAACGGTAATACAAAAAAGAGTGTGAAGAGTTGGGGGTGAAGGGTGAAGCGGGGGAGCTTGAATTAGACTAAACATATTGATATGAGTAATTACAATTTAGAAGTTCCTAGCCCAGGGAGCGGAGTTGTACCTCGCAGCCCTTCTCCCCAAAGGTTTTCCAGGCCAGATAGTCATTCATCGGGTCCAGCCGTTTTTGGTTTTTCCGTTCCATAGATCTTCCCCCTTCACCTCCTATACGGGACGGAAATGAGATTTTGCTTTGATCAATTAATAAGAAAGAAAACCGCAAAGGCGACGAAGTCGAATGAGCCTCCCCGGAGCAGAGCTCCGGGGTATCCCTAAGCGTTGCCATATTTGCGGGGAGGCTCGTTCGATAGGAAGTTTATAGTACCGTCTGGTTTAATACAAAATTTTTGTAAGCG
>JAISOR010000003.1 GCA_031275535.1 Treponema sp.
GGGGGGGCAATTTTTTACTTGCCGACGAGCCCTACCTAATGGATTACTATGCCTTTATTTCCGGCACCGCCCATCAGGACATTACCCTTAGCGATGTTCCCTATAAACGGATCGGGCTCATCCGTGACACCGCCTATGCGGAGATATTTCATGAGTTATTTCCCCATCATAACAATACGGTGGAATACAAAAACCGGAATGACGCCATTGCGGCCCTGGAACAGGGAGATATAGAGCTTCTCATGGCTACCAGGAATCTGTTGCTGAGTATAACCAATTATCTGGAACGCATGGGCTATAAGGCCAATTTAGTGCTGCACCGGCCCTATGAATCGGCCTTTGGGTTTGCCCAAAATGAAAGGGTCCTGCGCTCTATCATAAGCAAGACCCAGTCCCTTATTGATGCGGAACGGACGGTGGATAACTGGACCCGCCGGGTCTTTGACTATAGTAGCGCCCTGGCGCGGGCCCAGAAGCCCTATTTTATCGGCATTTTCATTCTCCTGGTGGCCGTATTGGTATTGATGATGGTCCTGCTGCTAAGGAACCGGCAGATGGCCGCCCGGCTGGAAATTACCGTACAACAGCGGACCCATGAACTCCGGGAACGCAGCCATGAACTCGAGGTCCAAACCGCCGCGGCCCAGGTGGCTTCCCAGGCTAAAGGTTCGTTCCTTGCCCGGATGAGCCATGAGATTCGGACCCCCCTTAACGCCATTATCGGCATGACCGAAATTGCCCGGCGCGCCCAAACCAACGAGAAGAAAGACCGCTCCCTGGAAGAAATTGCGGCGGCCTCTACCCATCTTCTGGGTATTTTAAATGATGTGCTGGATATGTCGAAGATCGAGAGCGGCAAATTCGCCATTGTGCATGATCCCTTTGTCCTGCGTAAGGCCATGGAAGAGGTGGCCCATATTATTCTGCAACGCTGCGAGGAAAAGCAGATAAATTTTGAGATCGATTTTTCCGGCCTTTCGGATATCGCCGTGATAGGGGATAAACTTAGGCTAAAGCAGGTCCTGATAAACCTTTTGGGGAACGCCGTCAAGTTTACCCCCGATAAGGGCCGTATCAATTTTCTGGTGAACCTCCGCGGAGGCGGGGAGAAAGAAAACACGGTTCATTTTAGAGTGTCCGACAGCGGTATTGGAATGACGGCGGATCAGATAAAAAATTTATTCAACGCCTTTGAACAGGCGGATGATACCATCTCGGTCCGTTTCGGCGGAACCGGACTTGGGCTGGCGATCAGCCAGAACCTGGTAAAGCAGATGGGGGGGCTTATTACGGTGGAGAGCGCCCCGGGGCAGGGTTCCGTCTTTGAGTTTACCCTGCAGATGGATACCGCGGAACATTTGCCGGCGGCGGCGGTCTATACCGGCGGCGGTTCCGGAGAATTTGCCGGAAAACGCATCCTCCTGGCAGAAGACATAGAGATCAACCGCCTGATATTAAAGGAACTCTTGTCCGATACCCATCTGGAAATTGACGAGGCCGCCGACGGTCTTGAGGCGCTTAGGGCCTTTTCCTCCGTTCCTGATGGGTACTATGATCTTATTTTTATGGATATCCAGATGCCGAACATGGATGGCCATGAAGCAACCCGCCGTATCCGCGCCTTGTCCCGGGAGGATGCGAAAACCATCCCCATTGTAGCCATGACCGCCAATGCGTACCGGGAGGACATCGACAACGCGCTTGCCGCGGGCATGAACAGTCATCTCGCAAAGCCCATCGATATCGACGAAGTGATGAAGGTCTTGGACCGGTGGCTTCATTAGGAAGGGGCCTAAAAAACCCGCTCCAGTATCAGATAAACCAGGAGGCCGCCGCCAATGCTGACCAGGGAATTCCGTTTCCAAAGGTGAACCAGGGCGGTAAAAGCGGAGGCAATCAGGGCCGATAGTCCCAAAGAGAGGGATTCTTTGAAAGGGGCGCTTATGGAGTTAAAGGCCAGGACGGTCATGGCTACCGGCGGCGCTACCCGTTCTACCAGGGATACGAGGGGGGCAAAACGCGCCGGCCCTGCGGTTTCCTCCTTTTTGGCGTTCCCCCGCTCCCGGAATAGAAAGAAGGGCAGGGCCCGGCAGAAGAGGATCACCAGCCCCATTACCGCGGTCCAAATCAGGGCCTCCTGAATACTCAGCATGAACCGGCTCCTCCCTTGGGAGCTTCCCGGCCTCTCCAGGCCCGCTCCGTACACTGGACCAGAATCAGGGAGACAACCATGGCGGAAAGGAGGGACAGCCGGGAGGGCAGGATCGCAACCGCCAGGATCGCCGTTAATGCGGAAACGATGAAGGGCAGGGCCCTCTTTACCCGGAGGATCTGTTCAATCATCAGGACCACGAAGAGGGCGGTTAGGGCAAAGCTGATCCCTTCCATATTGAAAGGAAGCAGGGTTCCCGCGGCGGCGCCGATAACCGAGCCGATGATCCAGTAACACTGGTTCAGGAGGGATACATAAAACATAAACCGGTTTCGATCCCCGCCGCCGGGATGTTCTTCGGGCATGGAAGACAGGAGGGCAAAGGTTTCGTCGGTAAGGGAAAAGATAAGATAGTATTTGAAGGGCCCGGCGGCATTGAAGCGCTTGAGCATGGAAAGGCCATAGGCTATATGCCGGGCGTTTACCACCAGCTGTACCAGTGCCGCCTCCGGAAGCCCGGCCCCGGCGGCAAAGAGCCCCACGGAGATAAACTGGCCGGCCCCGGCGTACATGACGATCCCCATGACCAGGGAAAGCCACCAGGGATACCCCGCGTCAACCAGGAGCAGCCCAAAGGCTATGCCAATGGCCAGATAGCCCAGCAGGACGGGGACGGAATACTGTATTGCCTGGACAAGAGGCCGGTGGTGAAACGGACGCTGGTTCATTTTGAATAAAGCCTCCCTTAGTATATATAAAGATGGGGGTATTGTCCATGTGAAATTTGGTGGTATAATACGGACATGAGCTTTATTATTAACCCTGATGAACGGGCGGCCCTTTTGGCGGATGCCAGGGAAGCTATCACCGCTACCCTGGAAAACAGGCTGCCCTCGTATAAACGGGGGATGGGGCTTAAAAGCGCTGTTAAGGCCGGGGCTTCGGTTCTGGCAAAACCCTGCGGGGCCTTTGTAACCCTCCGGCTCGAGAATGTCCTGCGGGGCTGTATCGGCAGAATGAACGCCGCCGATACCCTGGAGAATACGGTCCGGATTATGGCTGCGGAGGCGGCCTTTGGGGATCCCCGGTTTCCTTCTCTTACCATGCAAGAGCTGGCCCGGTGCCGCATAGAAATATCCGCCCTTTCGCCCATGGAACCCTGCTCCGATCCCCAGTCGGTCCGGGTCGGCGTCCATGGCCTTTACCTGGTACACCGGGGAAAGTCCGGGGTCCTGCTCCCCCAGGTCCCCACGGAACAGGGCTGGAATTTAGAGGAATTTCTGGATTATATCTGCGTTAAGGCCGGGCTCCCCCCCCATGCCTACGGGGAGCCGGGGGCGCATCTCTATACCTTTACCGCGGTGGTATTTGCGGAAGAGTAGGGTTCTTTTTTTACCAGCTTCAGTATCCGTTGAAAAGCGGAATTCTCTTTCTTGAGTTCCCGGGAGCCCCTGGTTATTTTGCATAAAGAAAGGCCAAGATTTTTTGCGATTTCCCGCTGGGGCATCCCCCCATCCAGGGCTTTAACCAGGGCCCAGCGGGCGGCAATATCGGCGATCTCCGCGGGGGTCAGGAGGCAGCGGAGAAAGGATTCAATCAGTTCCTGGTCGCCGGTTTTCGATAAGGTTCGGGACAATTCCGCAATGTTTTCTGTAACCCGGGGATCATCTATATTCATATTATTGATAGTGTATCATTAAAAAGCAGGGGGAGCCAGGGTTCTTTTATTCAAGAATTCTGTGGATCAAGTTCAGGCCCTGCTAAGGGGTGTCCCGGATAAGCTCCAGCAGCTGCTCCGGGCGGTCGATGATCCGTTCCGCGCCGGCGGCTTCCAGGCTGCGCCGGTCCCGAAAACCCCAGCTTACCCCCAGGGCATGGCACTCCGCGGCGCGGGCGGTCTCCATGTCGATCTCCGAATCCCCCACAAAAATGGTTTCCCTGGGGGTCCGATCCAGGCCCATCAGGAGCTCCCAGGTGGAAGCGGGATCGGGCTTGCGGGGAATGCCCGCAATTTCCCCCTGAACATGATCAAACGAGCCCGGGGGAAAGAGGATGCCGATCACCAGGGCGGTGACCAGATCCGGCTTATTGGACAGGACCGCGGTTTTGGTTTTTCTTTGTTTAAGGGCCGCCACCAGTTCCGGTATGCCCGGATAGGGTTTTGAATAAACCACCGGATGCTCCGCATAGTACCGGATCGCATCGGCCGCAAGCTCCCCGGCGGTTTTTTCATCCCTGGCGGAGGGGGGCAGGGCGAGAAGGGCCAGCCGCTTGATTCCCCAGCCGACCATGTTGATATAGGCATCTCCGGGAAGGGGTGGAAAATTCCGGGCCCCCAGGGCGGCATTCATGGAATTGGCAATATCCCCAATGGTATCTACCAGGGTCCCGTCAAGATCAAAAATCACGCAGGTAAATTTCATATAATTATTTTATCAGAAATATCTGAGAAATATCTGAATAGATCACAAAAAATTTAAAAAATAGATTGAATCCCGGAATTAACGGGATTATACTTAAGTTTTCAAGACAATTATTTTTTTCAAAGGAGTTTTATGATGAAAAAATTGCAATGGATGATTGTGGGGATATTGCTCGTTTTATCCGTCCTCGTGATAGGCTGTAAAAAGAGCGATAAGGGCTATGATCTGTATATTTTCAACTCCAAGGGTGAAAACGCCACCCAGTTCGAGGCCATGTGTAAGGCCTATGAAACGGAGACCGGTGTACGGGTTAAGGCCTTCTCCATTGGTTCCGGACAGGATCATTCGGAGCCCCTGAAGGCGGAGATGAATTCCCGGAATAAACCGGCCATTTTCTCAATCCAGGGGATAAAGGAACTGGTGGATTGGAACCAGGGGGGCTTTGTCCAGGATCTGAATACCGTAACGGATCCCGCCTTTGCGGCGCTTGCGTCCGCCATTGCCCCCTCTTTACGGCTTACCACGGACGGGACAAACAGCTTCGGCGTTCCCTATAACGTGGAAGGTTACGGATACATCGTGGATAAGCAGCTTTTGGGGGATATATTCGGGGCGGCCAACGTGGAGAGCCTCTTGAGCGATATTAAGGCCGCCTCCTATAGCGAGTGGGAAGGGCTGGTCAAGGCCCTGGGCGGGTGGATCAAAGCCCCGTCCTCCCTCAATATTACCCTGAACGGAAAATCCTATACCTTTGCCGCCGCCAAAGGCGGCCTTGCGGGGAACCTTACCGGGGTATTTTCGGTAATGGGCGCGGAAAAGTGGACCTATGGGGATCACTTTGTGAACGTGGCCCTGAACGCCATATTTAGCTCCCCCAACGACGCCAATACCGCCACGGACGCAAAGATCCGCTCCGGCAAGGGCGCGTTCCTGGATTATGCCCAGGCCCTGGACCTCAAGACCAGTTATCTGGCGGGGAAGAACGGTCCCGGACAGCGGGGGCAGGATTTTGTATCCTCCGCCAATTACGGCTACGATCAGGCGGTGCAGCTTTTTGCGGACAGCAAGGCGGTGTTCTTTAAGCAGGGAAACTGGGCATACGGCAATATCGCCGGGGTGAACCCCGCCCAGGCGGAGCGGCTTAGCTTCCTCCCGGTAAAGATGCCCTTTAAGGCCCAGGACATTGTCAGAACCGACGGCATGACCGTGGAAAAACTTAACCGGTCTATCCCGGTGTTTGTCCCCAACTACTATGCGGTGAATAAACTTTCCCCCGAGGAGGAGAAAAAATTCGCCTACGATTTCCTGGTCTGGCTTAATACGTCCCCCACGGGACAGCGCTTCCTGGTGGAAGATTTCGCCTTTATTCCCTATAATGCGGACCCCGCCGCCACCACGGTGCCTAATTCCCTGGGGAATTCCATTATCAGCTATATGAAGAGCGGCGACATCATTGCGGCTCCCTATCACGGCGCCCCCGCTTCCTGGTCAGGGGATGTGCTGGGCCTGCGGTTAATGGAAAACTATATGACCAAAGCTGTATGGACCCCGGCGGATTATAACGATATCGCCGATTATGCCATCGATCAGTGGATCAAGCTTAAATAGTTTTTACCCAAAAGGAACTGCGGTGGCGGCTCGAGGCCATTCACCGCAGCCCTATTAAATGAGACTTTCCCAAGGAGGTCCCGGTGAGTATTTATAAAAAATGGTTCTGGCCCTTCGTTATTCCCGCGTTGATTCTGTTTTTCCTCGTCATCCTGCTGCCTTTTATCATGGGGGTCGTTAATTCCTTTACGGTCTGGCGGGGAATTTACTACTTTAATCCCCAAACGGGAACCAGGGCGGAGTCCGTCTTTGAATCTTTTGTAGGATTGGTGAATTACAAGGCGGCTTTTCAGGATGAACGGTTTATCCGGGCCCTGTGGTATACGGTCCGGTACACCGTGGTGGCGGTAATATCGATAAACATAACGGCCCTCTGCCTTGCCCTGCTGGTTAACCATATCATCCGGGGCGCGGGGTTCTTCCGTACCACCTTCTTCCTGCCGAATATGCTCGGCGGCCTGGCCCTGGGTTTTGTCTGGCAGTTTGTTTTTCAGATCATTTTTACCGACATTCTCTTTGGTCCCCAGGGAATTGTCCATGTGGAGGCCCTGCGCTACATGACCCAGGATTCCCTTAAGGCCCTCTTTGCGCTGGTCCTCCTTAACACCTGGCAAACTGCGGGATATATGATGATCATCTATATTGCGGGGCTCAACAACATTCCCAGGGATTTTTATGAGGCCGCCAGTATTGACGGGGCCTCCCCCTGGTGTACCTTTCGCAAGATCACGGTTCCTATGCTGATGCCTTCGTTCACGGTGGTTTTCTTTATGACCCTGGCAAACAGCTTTAAGCTCCTGGATCAGAACGTGGCCCTGACCGATGGGGAGTTCAATACCCGGATGCTGGCCATGCAGATCCTTAGAACCATAAAGGATACAACCCCCTCGGATTATGGAAAGGCCCAGGCCCAGGCGGTTATCTTCTTTATCATCATAGCGGTAATAACCCTTACCCAGGTGAATATTACCAAGAAACGGGAATTGGAGATGTAAATTATGGCAAATAGTTCCCTGCGTGGTAATTATTTTTTGAAGAAACGGCTCGGCCTCTTCTTTACCTATACGGTTCTTGTTTTGATAGCCCTGTATACCCTGGCCCCCTTGTGGTTTTTGCTGGTCAATTCCTTTAAAGGCCAGGCGGAGATCATCAACGATCCCCTGGGGCTCCCATCGTCCTTTAATATGGGCTATATCATAAACGCCGTTAAAGAGATCCATTTCTTTAAAGCCCTGGGGGTAACCGCGGGCATAACCACGGCCTCCGTGGGGCTTATCGTACTGGTGTCTTCCATGGCCGCATGGCTTATGGTCCGGAATAAGACCAGGATATCCTCCGTTATATTTATGTTCTTTGTGGCCGCCATGTTGATTCCCTTTCAGGCTATCATGTATCCCCTGATGCAGTTTTTTGATCAGTTTAACCTTAAAAACGCTCCGGGGCTTATCATCATGTACGGAGGCTTCGGCCTCTCCATGTCGGTGTTCCTCTACCATGGATTCGTCAAGGGGGTTCCCCTGGGCATTGAGGAAGCCGCTTTTATAGACGGCTGTAATGTGTTCCAGATGTTTTTTATGATTGTGATGCCCCTGCTCAAATCCATTACCGTTACGGTGATAGTCCTAAGCGCCATGTGGATCTGGAACGATTATCTTTTGCCCTTCCTGGTTATAGGAAATTCCAGCACCAAGACCCTGGTACTGGAGCTGTACTTTGCCCGGATCCTGGCGGGGCAGTATGGGAATCCCTGGCAGTTAATCTTCCCTGCGGTCTTTGTTTCCATCATCCCCATAATCTTTGTGTTCTTCTTCCTGCAGAAATATATTGTTAAGGGCATTAGCGAAGGGGCGATAAAGTCCTAGGGATTAGTTATGATGTACTCCACGGAGCCGCGGTATTGCGGGCTACTCCTCCATCCGGCCTCGCTGCCCGGTCCCTACGGGATCGGGGATCTGGGGCCCGGGGCCTATGGGTTTGTTGATTTTCTTGAGAAAGCCGGGGTTACCCTGTGGCAAATTCTGCCCCTGGGCCCCACGGGGTTCGGCAATTCCCCCTATGCGGCCCGGTCTTCCTTTGCGGGAAACGAGCTTCTTCTAAGCCCGGATATCCTGGTCCGGGAAGGCTGGCTTTTGGAGGAGGAAGCCGCGGACCTTTCCGGCATGGCCCCGGGGCGGGTCAATTACGGGGTGGTGGAGGAGCGGAAGCTGCCCATCCTGAAACGCGCCGCGGACCGGTGCCTTGACGTTCTGGGGGCCCGGCCTTCCCTGGGGGATGCCTTTAGGGCCTTCTGCGAGGAAGAGTCCTATTGGCTCGACGACTATGCCCTGTTTATGTGTATCTATGAACAGTACGGGGATGCCCGCTGGCAGACCCTCTGGGATACGAAACTTTCGCGGCGGAACCCCGCGGCGCTGCGCGGGATCGGCACAAAACGGGCCCGCGAAATTATGCAGTGGAAGATGCTGCAGTTCTTTTTCGAGAACCAGTGGAATGCCCTCCATGCCTATGCCTCCGTCCGGGGAATCAGGATAGTCGGGGATATTCCCATCTTCGTGGCCCCC
>JAISOR010000034.1 GCA_031275535.1 Treponema sp.
TAAGACCATCCTCTCTATGGATGGGATAAATCCTGAGACAGGGCTCACCACCTACCACGCTGAAGAGGCGGTCCTTAACCGCGCCATGATGGAACGGTCAGGAGAAACCATTATCGTGGCGGATCAAAGCAAAATAGGCTACGAAAGCTTCTCCTTTGTTTCTCCCCTGTCCGCCGCTGCCTGCCTGGTAACCAACGGCCACAGCGATACGACGTCGAAGATACGGGAACTCGAAGAAGCCGGACTAAGGGTGATACGGGTTACTTAGGACCGTGTTCCCGGCCTCCTCCCTAATTTAGAGAAAATAGGAATATATATGCTTACCTTGTTGCTGTTAATCATAATTTACCTCTCCTTTATCAGCCTGGGGCTGCCGGATTCCTTGCTTGGTTCCGCCTGGCCGTCCATGTATGCTTCCTTAAACGTTCCCCTGCATTATGCCGGGTATGTTTCTATGACCATTGCCGGCGGAACGGTTGTTTCCAGTATATTCAGCGAAAAAATCATCCGGCGTTTTGGAACGGGCATTGTTACCGCCGTCAGTGTCCTGATGACCGCCGCGGCCCTCATGGGCTTCTCGTTTTTTCATACCTTTATAGCGCTGTGCTTTTTAGCGGTCCCCCTGGGTTTAGGCGCCGGTTCTGTGGACGCCGCACTAAACAACTATGTGGCCTTACATTACAAGGCAAGGCACATGAGCTGGCTCCACTGCTTTTGGGGCATCGGCGCTTCAATCGGCCCCATAATCATGTCGGCATTTTTGATAAACAGGAATTCATGGAATCCAGGCTATAGGACCATAGGGATAATACAACTCTGCCTTGTGCTGATACTATTTCTCTCATTGCCCTTATGGAAAAAGGGAAAGCCCCCTGAAGCAGCAGGGCCGCGGGGATCTACAAAATTGCCTAAATTATTGTATATTACCGGCGTTAAACAGGTGCTTGCCGCATTTTTTTGTTATTGTACTATCGAAACCGTAACAGGATTATGGGGAAGCAGTTATCTGGTCACCGTAAAAAACATATCGCCCAAAATCGCCGCTCAATGGATAGCGTTGTATTATATCGGAATAACGACCGGGCGTTTTATATCCGGTTTTATAACCCTGAAATTAAAGAGCCGTCAGATGATCCGTCTGGGGCAGGGAATTATTGCCTCCGGGATTATTGTGTTAGTTTTACCCCTTGGGAATACGGCGCTGCTGCCGGGGCTTTTTATGATTGGCCTTGGCTGCGCGCCCATATTTCCAAGTCTGTTGCACGAGACCCCCGAAAATTTCGGCGAAGAATATTCACAGGCCATCATGGGAATCCAAATGGCCAGTGCGTATATAGGCACTACCTTAATGCCCCCCCTATTCGGCAGGATCGCTTCAAATGCAGGTTTTACTATATTCCCGGTATTTATTGGCATAGTATTGATAGTAAAAATTATAATGACCGAACTGTTACATAAAAAAGTAGATGCCATAAAAGATTCTTGACAGAACGGAACCTCCATACTATACTAATCTTAGTGAAAGGGGAGTAGTTACACGCGCGGCGGCCAACAGCCGGTGTTTCATAGAAACCGATAGGGTTTTTAGGGCGCCTGGTTCCCGCGGCTCCGGTTTACCGGAGAGACAAGACCTTTCGCATAGATGTTCGTTTAATTACGACCTATGCGAAGGGTCTTTTTTTTACACCGCCGGTTTCTATAGGGTCCGGCCCCCTTCAAAAGCAACGAAAGGAGTGTCTTATGTCCATAAAATGGATTGTCCTTGCCCTGGCGGTTCTCATGTATGCCCTGATCGTGATCTTTCCGGATAAAAAGTCCTGGACTTCCCTGGGGGCCGGAGCCCTGATGATCATCCTGGGGGTGGTAGGCCCCGGAGAAGCCCTGGGAAAACTGATCAACTGGAATGTGCTGATGATCTTTTTGGGGAGCCTCGTCATAGCGGAATTGTTCATCTATTCCCGGGTCCCCGCGATGATCGCCGATTCCCTGGTCATCCATTCGCCCAATGTGGGGATCGCCATGGTGGCCATCCTCATCATGACCGGCCTTATTTCCGCCTTTGTCGAGAATGTGGCCACCGTACTGGTCATGGCCCCCATTGCCCTGGCGCTCTGTACCAAGCTGCAAATAGACCCATCCCTCTTTATGGTGGGCCTGGCGGTAATGGCGAACCTCCAGGGGACCGCCACCCTGGTGGGGGATCCCCCCTCGATGATCTTCGCGGATCATGCCCATTACGGATTCAACGATTTCTTTGTTTTTCACGGCAGACCCTCTATTTTCTTCGCGGTCCAGGCGGGGATGCTGGCGGGGGCCGTCTTTTTTTACGGATTCTTTGTTAAATCCGGAAAGGAAAAGATCAAAATTGAACAGGAGAAGATCCTTACCATCTTCCCCACGGTACTTCTTATCCTGATGATCCTGGGGCTGGCCCTTGCTTCCCTGATATACGGGGGAATTTCCCTCCTTTCGGGGCTCATCGTCATGATCCTGGGCATCGTGGGGCTTATCTGGTATAAGCTAATCCGCCGGGAGCCGGGGGAAAAAGTCCTCGCCCTGGTAAAGAGCCTGGATTGGGACACGGCATTTTTCCTTGTCGGGATCTTTGTGGTGGTGGGCGCCGTTTCGTCGGTGGGCCTGCTGGACGATTTTTCGCTCTTCCTCTCCCGGATAGTGGGAACCCACGTACTCCTGGGTTTCTTCCTTATCCTGATAGTTTCCGTCCTCATATCCGGCTTTGTGGATAATGTCCCCTATATTATTGTCATGCTCCCCGTGGCGTCCAAACTGGCGGAGGACCTTTCAATAACGCCGGAACTCTATATGTTTGCCCTCCTCATCGGGTCCTGCATGGGGGGCAACCTTACCCCCTTTGGCGCTTCCGCCAATGTGGTCTCCCTGGGGATCCTCAAGAAGCAGGGAATCAGGATGAACTTCGGGCAATGGCTTAAAATAGGGCTGCCCTTTACCGTCCTTACCGTGGGGGTCTCTTCGGTCTTTATCTGGCTTGTCTGGCGATAGGGGTTTATCCCGGAGGCCAGCCCAGGGAGCGGCCTCCCAGGACATGGATATGGAGGTGATCCACAGTCTGCCCCCCGTCGGACTTACAGTTGATCACAAACCGGGCGCCTTTATCGGTGCAGCCCAGATCCGCGGCCAAGGCTTGGGCCTTGAACAAAAGTCTCCCCGCCAAAGCAATGTCCTGGCTTTCAAGCTCCATGATGTTCCTGATATGCCGCTTGGGGATCAGAAGGAAGTGAACCGGCGCCTGGGGCGAGACATCGTGGAAGGCCAGCATTTCATCATCTTCATAGATCTTCTTGCCGGGTATTTCCCCCGCTGCGATTTTACAAAAAATACAGTCGCTCATAATGGCCCCATTATACCCCCGGGCCGGCTTTTTTGTCTTCCGCCTTTTGCAGGAATTTTTCATTGTTGATGATAAACCGTCCGTGGGTACCCTCTCCGATTTTACCGGCCCCGTCAAAGGCCTCTACCCGGAACCGGAGGGCCCGGCCCTCAATCTCCAGCAATTCCCCCCGGGCCCGGACCTGCATCCCCAGGGGGGTGGCGGCGATATGCCTGACATTGAGCTCCGTCCCCACGGTGGAAAAGCCATCGGGAAGGCTGCGATCCACCGCCTCCACACAGGCCCTCTCCATGAGGGCCACCATAGAAGGGGTGGCGTATACCGCAAGGCCGCCGCTCCCATAGGACCGGGCAATGTTTTTTTCCGTGACCGGTTCCCGAACCTCACCCTCCGTACCGATCTTTAGCAATGACTCAAAATCCATATTATTTCCCTTTTTTATAATTCCCGCAAAGGCTATTTTCTCTTAATGGCCTCAAAGCCGCAGTAGGGAACCAGGGCCCCGGGGAGCCGCACCGTCCCATCTTCCTGCTGAAAATTTTCCAATATGGCGATGATAGCCCGGGAAACGGCGATGGCGGTGCCGTTAAGCATGTGGACAAAACGGTTCTTCCCCCCGTCGTCCCGGTACTTAATGTTGAGCCGCCGGGCCTGATAATCGGTACAGTTGGAGGTGGAGGTTACCTCCCCCCACTCGCCGCCGTTCCGGCCGGGCATCCAGGCTTCCAGGTCCCACTTGCGGTAGGCCGGAGCCCCCAGGTCGCCGGTACAGGTATCCACCACCCGGAAGGGTATCTCCAGGCCGGAAAATATCTCCTCCTCCAGGGAGCGGAGTTCCCCGTGGAAGGCCTCGGACTCTTCCGGCAGGCAGTAGACGAACATCTCCAGCTTGGTAAACTGATGCACCCGGTACAGGCCCTTGGAGAACTGCCCCGCGGCCCCCGCTTCCCGGCGGAAACAGTGGGAGAGCCCCGCCATACGCAGGGGAAGTTTTTCCCCGGGGAGGATCCCGTTGGAATAATAGCCCCCCAGGGTGATCTCCGCGGTACCCACCAGGCAGGTCCCCTCTTCTTCCAGGGTATATACATTGGACTCCGCCCCCCGGGGATTAAAACCGATGCCCTCCAGGATCTCTTCCCTGGCGATATCCGGGGTAATAAAGGGGGTAAAACCCTTCTTTTGCAGAATATCCAGGGCATAGCGGACAAGCCCTAATTCCAGAAAGACCCCTTCGTTTTTAAGGTAATAAAACTTAGTCCCCGAAACCTTGGTGGCGGAATCAAAATCGATGATATCCAGGTCCTGCCCAAGTTTGACATGGTCCGCCGGTTCAAAGGAGAACCGGGGGGGCTCCCCTACCCGCTTTACCTCCAGGTTGTCTTTGTCTTCCTTCCCCACCGGGGCCTCAGGATGGGCCATATTGGGAATCCGCCGGCCCTCGGCATCCAGGTCCGCCTCCACCCGGGCAAGCTCGGTTTCCGCGGCGGCGATACGGTCCTTGAGGGCCTTCCCCTCCTCTATAAGCCGGGTCCTATCCGCGGCCTCCGGATTGCCCTTCATGGCCGCGGCGTTGGCGTTCCGCTGCTGCTGCAGGGCCTGGAGCGCGGTGGCCAGTTCGGTCCTGCGGTTAAACAGGCGGACCACCGCATCCGCATCGGCCTTCATAAACCGGCGGGCGATATTTTCCTTTACCGCCGGCAGGTTATCTGCAATAAATCGATAATCCAGCATGATGCTTCCAGTGTATCCCGCCGGGCCTGGGGGAAGCAAGGGGGGGGGGGAGAAAGGGTGAAGAGTGGGGAGTGGGGAGTGTGGAGTGAAGTGGGGCGAGGGC
>JAISOR010000103.1 GCA_031275535.1 Treponema sp.
GGGACGTGCTGGTTACTGAGCTTGTTTCATCGTTTTTTACCATAAAATCCCCTGATAAATAGCGTTAATTCCCCCATTGGAGAAAGACATAACGGCCTGGGCGGGCCCTGTTACCTTTCCTTATGGGTTTCCCTTTTTCGGGGCCCACGCAGTGTTACCGGTATTCCCAAAACACGCTCAATGTTTCGCGTGCCATTTTTGGGCGGGCCGCTTTCAGATGTTCTGCCCAGGCCATTTTTTCGTTCAAATTCGGAATTGCTAAGTTCTTCCGGGGTCTTGCTTTATACCACCCTTTTCCTTCAAAATATAAGATAAGCGATGTTGTTTCGAAATATCAAATTTTGAGACTAATCCAATAACTTTGATTAAACAAAGTACCATTATTAGAAGGAGATCCCATGATTTTACAAAAACTTCACAGCAACTGGACGATGAAAAAATGCGCCGATACGCAAGACCTGCCCGCTAAGGTACCGGGTTCGGTATATAGCGATCTGCTCCGGAATAAAAAGATGGATGACCCGTTTTGGCGGGATAATGAGGATCGGGCCTTTAAAATAATGGAGGATGATTTTGAGTATCAAACGGTCTTTAAAGTTTCTTCAAGACTATTGAATAGCGACCGGGTGATACTGCGCTGTCATGGTCTGGATACGCTGGCGGATCTGTATATTAACGGCCGGCCCGCGGGCAGGGCGGATAATATGCACCGGATATGGGAGTTTGAGGTAAAGGAACTCCTTTCCAGGGGGGAAAATCAACTCCGGGTGGTCTTCCATTCCCCCATCAAATTTGTGCGGGAGGCCTATAAAAAGAACCGGACCGATGGTTCTTCCGACTGTTTGGACGGTTTCCCCCAATTACGGAAGGCCCATTGTATGTTTGGCTGGGATTGGGGCCCCCGGCTTCCCGATGCGGGGATTTGGCGGGATATCGAGCTTCTGGGCTTTAGTACCGCCCGGATAGACAATGTGTATGTCTCCCAGAATCATAAAAAGAACGGGGTGGAGCTTAACCTCCGGGTCGGGCTTGAGTCCGCCGGCGGGCGGCTGGGGGAGCCAAAGTCCGCGGGGGATAAAAGCACGGGCTTAAGCTACGAGGTATCCCTTACGGACCCCAAGGGCCGGGTAAAAAAATATCCCGCTTCGCCCCAAAAAATCACCATCGAAAAACCTGAACTCTGGTGGCCCCATGGCTATGGAGCCCAGCCGCTTTATACCATCCGGGTGGCCCTTCTCTATAAGGGTAAGGAATTGGACAGCTGGGAAAAACGCATAGGCCTGCGGACCATGACGGTCCACCGGCAAAAGGATAAATGGGGTGAAGGTTTTGCCCACGAGGTCAACGGAGTCAGGATCTTCGCCATGGGGGCGGACTATATTCCGGAGGATACTATTTTGAGCAGGGTCACCGCGGAACGGACCCGGAGGCTGCTGGAACAATGTGTGGCCGCCAATTTCAATGCGATCCGGGTCTGGGGCGGCGGCTATTATCCGAATGACTTTTTCTTTGATCTCTGCGATGAGCTGGGTTTGGTCGTGTGGCTCGATTTTATGTTTGCCTGTGCGGTCTACGATCTGAACGAAGACTTTGACCGGAATATCCGGGCGGAGCTGGCGGACAATATCAAGCGGCTCCGGCATCACCCCTCTCTGGCGCTCTGGTGCGGTAACAACGAAATGGAGATGTTTGTGGCCCAGGGGCTCTGGGTCAGTAATCCCAAGCAAAAGGCGGATTATATCAAAATGTACGAATACATTTTTCCGCAGATCCTTAAAGAGCTGGACCCCGCCGCCTTTTATTGGCCCGCCAGCCCCTCGTCGGGGGGGAGTTTCGACGAGCCCAACGATCCCAACCGCGGGGATGTACATTACTGGGATGTATGGCATGGGAACAAACCCTTCTCGGATTACCGCAATTACTATTTCCGGTATGTCTCGGAGTTTGGCTTCCAGTCCTTCCCCTGCCTCAAGACGGTGGAGAGTTTTACCCTGCCGGAGGACCGGAACGTTTTTTCGTACATTATGGAAAAACATCAGCGGAACGCCGCGGCCAACGGCAAGATTATGAATTACCTGTATCAAACCTTTTTGTATCCCAATGGGTTTGATACCCTCCTCTACGCTTCCCAACTCCTTCAGGCGGAGGCGATCAAATACGGGGTGGAACACTTTAGACGAAACCGGGGCCGGTGCATGGGGGCCATCTATTGGCAGCTCAACGATATATGGCCCGTGGCGTCCTGGGCTTCCATAGACTATTTCTTCCGGTGGAAGGCCCTGCATTACTTTGCCAAGCGCTTCTTTCAACCCCTTATGATATCCTGTCATGAAGAGGGCATCCTGACCCAGAACCCCAATGTCAACGCCCAGCCCCGGAGCATTGAAAAGAGCTTCCGCCTTTGTGTGGCAAACGAAACCATGGACGAAAGGAAACTTACCGTAAAATGGGAGATCCGGGATAAGGCCGCAAAGATCCTTAAAGAGAAGAGCCTGCCGGTAAAAGTGTCTGCCCTGTCTTCCCTGTGGCTCGACAAGGTTGAGGTGCCGGATATTGCCCTGGACGATGAGTACCTTAGCTACCACCTGTATGACGGGACAAAACTGGTGTCCGAAGGAACGGTTATTTTCTCCCTTCCCAAATACTTCCACTACCTTGACCCAAGGCTGAGTTATAAAGTTGAGGGAGATACCATTACGGTCACGGCGAAGGCCTTTGCCAAGAGCGTGGATATCCTCAACCGGAATCAGGATATTATTCTTTCGGATAACTATTTTGATATGAACGCCGGAGAGAAAAAGGTCCGGATCCTCAGCGGCAATCCCAAGGGGATAAAACTGCGGAGCGTGTATGATATCCGGTAAATCCGGGCAGTAATTCCACCCTTGGACGAAAAAATGGCCTGGGCAGAACATCTGAAATCCGGGTCTAATAGAAGATCCGGATGTGTTCTACCGTTGTACGGTGCCGCATCTTGAGGAGCAGGGTCTGTTCAGAGGCTGAATAGACCCATCCTGAAGACTCGTAGCGTTCAAATTGGGGATCCGTCCGGTAGTCGATGTTGTAAAGCTGAATTTTGGTAAAGGGCCGGATCCCGCGGATCATCATGTAGTGGGTTTCTCCCACCGGGAAGGATGCGGAAATATCCAGGACGTTGTTTTCCTGGGCCGCGGATATGGCGGAAGCGGCGGTCCAGGTCCAGATGCCGTTTACCGCGGCGCCGATGCCTACCGCGCGGGCGTCGTATTCTCCGGGACGCAGGATCCGGTAAAGCCGGGCGGAATTGAGCCGCGGCCCCTGGGGGTTCGAACCCTGGGGGGGGGGCTGGATATTGTTTTCTTCGGAGAAGAGCAGGCTTGCGGGGACCATGCCGGAGGCATCGACCAGGGAGAGGACCGAAAGTACCAGGGACCGGCCTAGTCCGGCCCAGTCCTCTTGACCGGCGTTTTCCCCATAGGTTATAAGGGCCGCTCCCAGCCGGAAGTTGAATTCGGTATTCGCCTCCCCCCGGTGAAACACAAATACCCGGCTGCCTTCGGGATCGGGT
Source organism: Treponema sp. (assembly GCA_031275535.1). The sequence continues at coordinate 3,548 of JAISOR010000103.1, forward strand.
ATGATGCCTTCGGAGATGACGAAACAGGCCTGATTGATAAGCCGTTCAAAGGGGTTCTCCACATGGGGGCGGTATATGGTCCAGTCCTGCCATCCCTCCAGGATGCCGGGGCTTAAATCCAGGGGTATCACCGCGGGATCAATGGAGCGGACTATATCGCCCCCGTCGTCGATCAGGCTGCCGTAACCCCGAATTCCCAGGTATTCAAAGACATGGAACTCTTTAAGTATATCCGGGGATTTCTCGTTGATCAGCCGGGACAGCCGGCTGGCGTTTTCACGCTCAAAAGACGCAAGGGAGCGCAGCCCCAGATCCAGGCGGCCCAGATACACCGAGGCTTCGTAGGTCTCCGGGTCATTCACAAAAGCGGCGGGTATGGCGGAGACCGCGGCCTTATAGGTTCCCCGCCGGGCCGCTTCTCCCGTATAGGCAATAACCATGTCCTCGGTGGGATCGTTTCCGATGACCCTGTTCCATAAGGAGAAGGATCGATCCCGCCACTGGGTTATCGCTTCGGTATAGCTTCGTTTGTCCTGGGCCCCGGGGATGATAAAATCTGCGGGATCAAAGGCCCTCTTTTCCGGAATCGCCCGGTAGGACGCGGTGGGCCCCGCCTCCTCCAGGAGGATGACCCGGCGTTTCTCGTCCACCAGGGATCGGCCAAAACTGTAGTTTACCCCGTCGGCCCCAACAATGAACTGCCCATCGCCGCTGTCCCGGACTTTGGAACTCCGCAGGGGCCGGTAGGGAAGCTCCAGGCCCGCAAAACCGGCGGGCAAGACGCCGTTTATCCTAAGTTCCTGGGTTCCCCCCACGTATTGGGTGGTAAAGGAAAGCTCCGTTCCCCCGGAAAGCCGAAACAGGACTGTCTCGCCGGATAGGATCATATACTCCGGGCTTAGCGCCTCCGGCTCCTCCTGGGCATTAAGCAGGACCAGCCCATCATCATCGGATAAACAGAATTCCAGGCCCCCAAAAAAAACACTCGCCTTTCCGGAAAGGGGATACTCGTTGGCATTTTTTGGAAGGGACGAATCCGGCGTTTCCCCGTAGACGCCGGAGACTACCAAATTGCCAACCCGGTGGGTAAACCCTCCCTGTTTGGTAAATTGGACTATTACGAGGGCTATAAATACGACCGCATAAAGCGCCGTAAGGCAGACTATTCGTGGAAAGACTGGTTTTCTCATTCTATGTAACATACCCCATAGGGACCGGAAATTCAACTTGTAGATTTCATAATCATTGTATACTATATATTTTAATGAATATAAATGTACCTTCTGCGAAGATCTTTTTTTGGAAGGGGGCCGTCCTGGCGGGAGGCGCCCTGCTTGTATTGTTGATCCTGCCGGTCCTTTTTTCCTGTTCCACCGGTCCGGCAGAAACCGTGAAACCCGTGCCGGAACGGCCCGAAGAAGCCCCGGAGGAACTGCCGCCCCTGACGGATACCCAATCTATCCTGGCTAGAATGGCGGTGTTGCTCGACCGGGGTGATTATGATGGAGCCCTGGAGCTTTTTGACCTGATTGACGCCGTAGAAGCTGAATCGGTGGGCATCCGCCTTTTAAAGGCTTCGGTTTTGAGTTCCGCGGGGCGGCTTACGGAGGCCCGGGCGATTGCCGAGGATATTTCTTCCAAAGAGCCTTCCAACCTGGAAGCCCTTTTTGTGCTTTCCGCCATTGAGGGGGCCTCCGGCAAAGAGCGGGAACAGCGGACCATATTGGAGCGGATAATTAAGATCGATCCCGCCAACCCGGAGGCCCTGAGCGCCCTGGGAACCATAGCCCTGCGGGCCAGGTCCTTACGGACCGCCGCTTCCTATTTTGACCGGGCCCTGGCCGCGGAGCCCGATAACCAGGAAGCCCTTATCGGCCGGGCCGGGGTATACCGGTATGACCGGGACCCCAAAAATGCGGAGGCCCTGCTTAATAAGGCCGTTACCCTGTATCCCCAGTGGGCCGTCCCCTATAGTGAACGGGCCCGGCTTTATCAGGAAGCGGGATTCCCCAAGGAGGCCTTGGCGGATCTGGATAGGGCTAAGGCCCTTGATGGCGGAGATTACTGGATCGCCGTGGATCGGGGGACCATCCTCATCGACCTTAACCGGAAACCGGAGGCCCTGGAAGAATTTACCCGGGCCATAGCCCTTGACCCGTCCTCCTTTTTGGCCTATGTATACAGCGCCGGAATAAAGGATGAATTGGGGGATTATGATGGGGCGGAAAGGGATTATGAGACCCTGAGCAAGCTTAAACCGGAGTATTATTTTGCCTTTGAAGGGCTGGGGATGCATAAAATGCGGCGGGGGCTCTGGGCGGAAGCCAGGGACGCTTTTTTGGAGGCCTATAAACAGGCGCCCCAGGAAAGTGTCTATGCCCTGCTGGCTGCCATGAACTGGATGCGGGCGGGCAGGCCCAACGAGCCCCGGCAGTTTCTGGAACAGGCCCTGCGCGGGGTTCAACGGGAAAGCCTGGAATGGTATATGTTCCGGCTGTACCACGATCTTTCGGGGGATACCGATGTGGCCATCCGCATTGACCGGGAGCAAAACACCGTTACCAAGGCCCGGATGCTGTATTACCTGGCCAATTACTATGATATCCGGGGGAATAAGAACCTGGCGGATAAATATTTTTTACAGGTTCAGGACCTAAACCAAAAGGCCACGGTGGAATGGCGTCTTAACGAGTGGGCCCTGGAACAGCGCAACCTAAAGGCCTATTAACGGAGAATCAATGAACGATACGTATATAAGCGTCAGCCTGCAGAACAGGGAAATTATCCTTATCGGAACCGCCCATGTTTCCAGGGAAAGCATCGAAGAGGTAAACCGGATAATCCGGGAGCATCAGCCGGATATGGTCTGTGTGGAATTGGATCAGGGGAGATTTACCTCCATGTCCCAGAAAGAGGCTTGGGAAAAACTGGATGTGTCCAAGGTTTTTAGGGAGGGAAGGGGATTCCTCCTTATTGCCAACCTGGTCCTCGCCGGGTTTCAGCGCCGTATGGGAGAGGGGCTGGGTGTAAAACCCGGGGAGGAGATGAAGACCGCCATCGAAATTGCGGGAGAACTGGGGATCCCCTACGCCCTCTGTGACCGGGAAGTCCAGCTTACCCTGCGCCGGGCCTGGGCCCGCTGTGGTTTTTGGAGTAAATGCAAGCTCCTGGCCTCCCTTCTTTCCAGCGCGTTTACCACGGAAAAACTGAGCGCCGCGGAAATTGAGAGCCTTAAGAACCGCAACGAGTTGGATGGCATGATGGCGGAGCTGGCGGAATATCTTCCTTCCGTAAAGGAAACCCTTATTGATGAACGGGACCGCTACCTGGCGGCTAAAATATGGGGCAGCGGCGGAAATAAGCCCGTAGCGGTAGTCGGGGCGGGCCATCTTCTGGGTATTAGGACCCATCTTGAAAAAATAGCCGCCGGCAAAGAGGATGCGGATGTATCGGATCTGGATACCATTCCGCCCCGGACTTTTTTCTCCAAAATAGCGGGCTGGATTATCCCGGCGATCATCGCGGCCATCATCGTTCTGGGTTTTTTCCGGGCCGGCGCCGGGGTCAGCCTTTCCATGCTCCTCCGCTGGATTTTATGGAACGGTTCCCTGGCCGCCCTGGGAACCCTCCTCGCCCTGGGGCACCCGCTTTCTGTTTTGGTCTCCTTTATCGGCGCTCCGGTGGCCACCATAAATCCCTTTATCGGGGTGGGCCTCTTCGCGGGGATAACCGAAGCCACCATCCGCAAACCCCGGGTCTCGGATGCCCAGACCATCTCCGATGATGTGTCGAGCCTAAGGGGAATTTACCGGAACCGTATTACCAAGGCCCTGCTGGTCTTTCTCCTTTCCAGCCTGGGAGGGGCGGTAGGAAATTTCATCTCCATCCCCTCCCTGGCAGGACTCTTGATGAAGTAACTTAGAAGGGGAAGAAAGTGTGAAGTGAAGAAGGAGGGGGGAGGGGGAAGGCGTGCGCCAAAGCCTTGCATACAACCGAAACCTTATGCGAAATGAGCCTCAGTTACCATTCCCTTAAATGGTATTTTCCCTCCGGCTTGATAATGCTAAAGGTATCGCCCGAGGATATTAACACAAAAAATCCGTGCTTTAGGGCGTAATTTTTTACCGCCTCGCTGACGACCACCCCAACCACCGCCCCAAGGTATTTCCTCCGGTCATCACGCAAATCGGCGTATCTTCGCAGCTTTTCCATACGTTCCAGGTGGTCATCTACGTCTCTTGTCCTTAGGGTGGTTTTTATCTCGACGATCATGACTTTATCGCCGTTTTCAAGGAAGACATCAATCTCGGTAAAAATATCGTTTTTTGTATCCCTTATTTCTGTACCCTTATGGGCAACTTCAAACTCAAACCCAAGGGACTGGAACCCGGATAGGAGGTTAGGGACTACCATATGTTCAACCATGTCCCCCAAACGGTTGGTAAGCTCCCCCACACGCCGGTCGGTTTCTTTCATTTTCCGATCCGTTTCCTTCATTTGCCGGTCGGTTTCCTGCATCTTCCGGCCCGTTTCTTGCATTTGCAGCACATTTTCTTTAACTATCCGGTCCGTTTCTTTTATCTGCCGATCGGTTTCCTTCATCTGCCGGTCGGTTTCCTTCATTTTCAGGTCCGTTTCTTTCATGCTTTCCCGCAGTTCCATTAGGGCGGCCCAGACATCCTCGAAGGTCAAGCCCCGTTGCGGCTCCCGTATCTGTGTTCCGTTTTCCATCATCGGCTCCTTGTTAGAATATACCCTATGCCGGAATACCCGGCAATAGCAGGCTGTTTCTCTGGCGGCCTCTCTTCTTAGTAAGGGGTAACCTAAAATTTTGCTTTAATGGCGGTGATAATTTTGCGGAAATTGTTAAAATATTCAACCGCAACGGCGTAGTCGAAGCTTCGGTTCGCGGCGCACGAAGAAAAGATAAAGCCTGAAAAGTTAAGCCTTTGTGCGCCTTATTCGCCATTGTGGTTCATATTCTTCTTCCCCCGCTATATGTAGCGCCGTCCGGCTTCCGCAACACTACGCAAATTCGGTGCCTGGCACCCCTGCGCTGCAGCGGGGGTGCCGCAGCCGGGTACGGAAGTTTCCCGCCCGGGTGCGGCACCCCAAAAACCCTGCATTACAACGCGCTAATTATTCCAGTGACCCCAGTTATCCCAGTTGGTGGGATCGCCGGTGCTGATCTTGTCGCCTGTGCCCAGGGTGGCGTTGCGGTTTACCTCACCCTCATCTACTCTTAATCTCACCGCATGGCCCGAACCATCCAGGACGGTGTTTTCAGTGCTGCCGGGCGTATGGATGTTGTCGGTATCGCCATAGATGGTCCCGCCCGTTTTGGTGAATGTGCTCCATTCCACAAATACCCCGCCGCCGCCATATTGAGCGGTATTGCCGCTGATGATTCCGCCTTCCAGGGTGAAGGCGCTATCTTCCACAAATACCCCGCCGCCTCTATAAGAGGTATTACCGCTGATGGTTCCGTCCTCCAAGGTGAAGGTACTATCTTCGCTAATCCATACCCCGCCGGCGTATGAGTGGTCGTCCCCTTGACTGGTATTACCGCTGATGGTTCCGCCTGTCATGGTGAATTCGGCCCGGTGTATATTTACCCCGCCGCCTCTATAAGAGGTATTACCGCTGATGGTTCCGTCCTCCAAGGTGAAGTCGCTATCTTCCACAAATACTCCGCCGCCTCTATATTGAGCGGTATTACCGCTGATGGTTCCGGCCTCCAGGGTGAAGGTACTATCGTCGCCAACCCATACCCCGCCGCCTTCCCAGGCGGAATTATCGCTGATGATGGTTCCACTTTTCATGGTGAATTCGGCCCGGCGTATATTTACCCCGCCGCCGCTATATTTAGTGGTGTTGCCGCTGATGGTTCCGCCTTCCAGGGTGAAGGTACTATCTTCGTTAACCCGTACCCCGCCGGCGTTGCTTCGAGCGGTATTGCCCTTGATGGTTCCGTTTTTCATGGTGAATGTACCCCTTACACCTACCCCGCCGCCTTCCCAAGCGGTATTATCGCTGATGGTTCCGCTTTCCATGGTGAATGTACCCCAGTCTATATCTACCCCGCCGCCGTTATTTACAGAGGTATTACCGCTGATGGTTCCATCTTTCATGGTGAATATACCCCTCACCTCTACCCCGCCGCCTTCTCTGGCGGAATTGCCGTCGATGGTTCCGTCTTTCATGGTGAATGTACCCCCCCAGTCTATATCTACCCCGCCGCCGTTATTATCAGCGGTATTACCGCTGATAGTTCCGGCCTCCAGGGTGAAGGTACTATCTTCGTTAACCTTTACCCCGCCGCCTTCCCAGGAGGTATTGTCAGCAATCGTACCGCCTTTCATGGTGAATATACCCCTCACCTCTACCCCGCCGCCATGTTCAGCGGAATTGCCGCTGATGGTTCCGCCTTCCAGGGTGAATTTACCATCGTGTTCCACTCTTACCCCGCCGCCGCCATGTTCAACGGAATTGCCGCTGATGGTTCCGCCTTCCATGGTAAAGATACCATTGCTGTCCACTTGTACCCCGCCGCCGTATGAGTGGTCGTCCCCTTGACTGGTATTACCGCTGATGGTTCCGCCTGTCATGGTGAAACCTCCGTTAACATATGCCCCACCGCCGCCCCATCGAGCGGTATTGCCGCTGATGATTCCGCCTGACATGGCGAATGTACCATTGCTGCCAACACCTACCCCGCCGCCGCCACAGCCGCCATGTTCAACGGAATTGCCGCTGATGGTTCCGCCTTCCATGGTGAATTTACCATTGTGTTCCACAAATACCCCGCCGCCGCCGTCGCTGTCGTCGTCGTAGTCTTGACGGGTATTGCCCGTAATCGCGCCGCTTTTCAGGACAAACTCGCCGTCTGCATCCACCTTTACCAATGGTGAGTTGTTGTCTTCCAGTCCGGCCAGCGTAACGCCGTCAAGGGTGATTTTCGGGTTAGCTACATTCCGGTTGCCCCCGACCCAGAGGAGGCTGCCCCTGCTCTTCAGGTAGATGGTCCCGCTTCCCTTGATGATCCCCCAAGTTCCGGTGTCTTCCATACGGATGTAATCACTCTTGGCGTTCACCGTGCCGTTCACGGTCAAGGTCCCATCGTGCAGGAGGATGGCCGCGCCGTCTGCCGTCACATCAAGCGTAACGCCGGCGGGCACGGTAAGGGTGGTGTTGGTACTGACATTTACGAACACGCCGGTAATCTTTACCGTGGCGCCGTTAGCCTTCGCGCCCCCCGTGTTGATTGCGTTGATGTCCGCGGCCAACTGAATAGCCAGATCCTCCGGTGTAGTCCCGCCGTCGTCAACCCTGGTATCATTTTTCAGCTTATTTAGTACCTCCTCCGGTAATTTTTCACTTACCAAAGAAGGTATTTCCAGGGTGATTTTTCCTCCCCCCGCCGTTTCGGCGCCGCTAAAAGCGCCGGCTTCTATGGCGGTGATTGTTTCCGGCAGCGACAGGGTACTCACCCCGGCCGCCGCCAAACTGGCGGCGTCATCGGACGGGCTAAAGGCCCCTTCGCCAATACTTACCACCGCCAGGCCGCCGATTTTACCTAGTATGAATACCCCGGTACCGGATAAATAAGCCTTCAAGGCATCGGCGTCTATGAATTTGTCTATGCTTACCCCTCCCGCAACAGATGAATACTCGAAAACCTTTTGGGCCGTCGCCTCACTCATTATCCCCCTTGAGGGATCGTCCTCTGCCTGTACCGGGTCTGAGCCGCCGTCCAGACTACAAGCGCCAATCAGGATTCCACATGCCAGCACCGCGCCGGACATCGCCATAAAGAACCGTTTCCTTTTCATACCGCATCCTCCGATTCTCAACATCGATTTGTTCATTACCTATGCCTCCAACTCAACGTATATTTCTTAAGCCCTGGGGCTAAGAGCGCCTTTTCATGGAGGACCCTTCCGGACCCTAAGGCCGGGTACTCCTCCGGAGGAAAATGTTTTTTTGCGGGACCTCTGCGGGAAGGATTGACAAAGGGGGAGAACCGGTTCGAATCCGGATGAGAAAAGAGAACAGTTATCTGAATATTTTTTGTACAGGACCTTTTATGGCTTGTTTCCGGAACTAAGACGCCGCATGGGGGGGGGGGGGGGGGGGTAATTCGTTATAATATAAGTAATTAAATTCAACCCGGGACCGCCCCAAAAAGATACATAGGATATTTCAATATCAAATTTCGAAATATCAATTGAGTATATTATGAATAATTGTATTTGTCACTAGGGCGCGTTGCGCCACGTTAAATCTAACCATAGGCTTGATCTGGTTATGGCAAAAGGGGGAAAATTATCCCCCTGGGACAAGAAAAACCTGGGGCGGGAAGGAGTATATCAAACTGGCTTCCGGGAAGTGGAGGCGGTATATCGTGTACGAGATTGAAAAAGGGGTAGGAACGGCTCAAAATACGATCATCGAGACAGATGCGGAAAGGATATTATCCATTGCCGCACTAAAAAAACAATGTCTTTCCTATGCCCGTCAGACCTTCCAAGGCAAGCTGTTTACCAATAAAGCAACTGGCCGGGAGATAAAGGTATCCGGTGAAGGGCTAGGAGAATGGAAAATGAAGTCAAAAACCCGTGAACAGGTACTTTCTATCAAGATATTGGATAGGTTATTGGAAAATGCTGCCTTTGACCATGATGCGCCGGATGAGAAAGGGAGGCTCAATATAGAGACTTTTTCTTATTTTACCCAACAGTGTGTGATAAACGGGACGCCTTTCACGGCTATTATTACAATTAAGAGGACAAAACCCTATGGCGATAAATATTATCACCATTACCTTGAAGATATAAAAATAAAGCCGTGCTCAGGCACTGCGCCAACCCTCACGGGTTAAACGCCCCTCTATTGCACGGCTGATCAGGAAACCCTGATACTTACAATATATCCCTGGTTTGTTTCCCAGTCAAGGCCCCTTTCAATGTTTTGGCAAATTCCGGCCTTTTAAAAATAAACGCCGCTGCCCTGGTTTTTCCCCCTTTCTGCCCTACTCACTGAGCCCCTATCCTGTTATGATTAACGTATATGAACTATTTGGAACTTCCTGTATATAAACACAAGGACCTTATCCTCGCCGCCCTGGAGGATAATCAGGTGGTGGTGGTGGAAAGCCCCACCGGATCGGGGAAAACAACCCAAATGCCGGTGATCCTCCACGGGGCGGGGTTTGCGAAGCACGGCATCATCGGGGTAACCCAGCCCCGGCGCATCGCCGCGGTCTCGGTAAGCGAGTTTATTGCCCGCCAGATGGGAACCGTCATTCCGGGCCTGGTGGGTTATAAGATGCGCTTCGAGGATAAGACCAGCGAAACCACGGCCATCAAGATCATGACCGACGGGATCCTCCTCCAGGAAATGAAGCTTGATCCCTACCTTTCCCGGTACGGCGTCCTGGTCGTGGACGAGGCCCACGAGCGGAGTCTTAATATCGATTTTATCCTGGGCCTTCTAAAGCGGGTCCTGGAGGCCCGCAAGGAATTTAAAGTTATTGTTTCCTCCGCCACCATCAACGCCGAGGTTTTTTCCGAATACTTTGGGGAATGCCCGGTGGTAAAGATCGACGCCGTTACCTATCCGGTAACCCTCGTCTACGAGCCCGCCGCGGCCTCACCGCCGGCCGCGCCCCCGGAGGGGAAAGCCGGCCAGGGCATGAGGGGGAATTACGCCGGGGATATCCTGCTGGACAAGATCGCCGCCATTACCGAGCGTTTTATAAGCGAAAGAAGGCCCGGGGATATCCTGGTCTTCCTGCCCGGAGAAAAGATGATCAAGGACTGCATGAACCGCCTTAGCCTGGGGCCTTCGGGGAAGTACCTCCATCTGGTACCCCTCTACGGACGGCTGGGGAAGGATGAGCAGGAACGGGTCTTTGAGGAGGCCCCCAGGGGAAAAACCAAGGTGGTAATTTCCACCAATATTGCGGAAACATCGGTTACCATAGACGGCATTACCGCGGTAATTGATTCGGGCCTGTCAAAGCTCAATTACTATAACCCCAGGACCTTTACCTCCAGCCTGGTGGAGGGCCCCATCTCCAAGGCGTCGGGGAACCAGCGGAAGGGCCGGGCCGGGCGGACCCGGGAGGGGACCTGTTACCGGCTCTATACCCGGAAGGATTTTGAAAACCGCCCCCTTTTTACCACCGAGGAGATCTACCGTACCGACCTTTCCGAAGTGGTACTCCGCATGGCGGATCTGGGGATAACCGCGTTTGAGGACTTTGACTTTATCTCTTCCCCCGGCCAGGAGGGGCTTATCGCCGCCATTGAAACCTTAAAACTCCTGGACGCCCTGGAACCGGACCGGACCCTTTCAAAGATCGGGAAGATGATGACCGAATTCCCCCTGCCCCCCCGGCAGTCCCGGATCATTGTGGAGGCGATCCTCAAGTACCCCCAGGTAAGCCAGGAAACCATTATCGCCGCGGCCTTCCTTTCAACCCAGAGCCCCTACGTACTGCCCCCGGGGGAAGAAACCGACGCCCGCCGGGCCCACCACAGCTTCCGGGACCCCGGCGGCGACTTTGTTTCCTACCTCACCCTCTTCGGCGCGTACAGGGCCGCCGGGGAAAAGGCAAAATTCTGCGAGAAGAATTACCTGGACGAAAGGGCCATGGCGGAAATTGTCAACGTCACGGAACAGTTGGAAGAGATAGTCTCCTCCCTGGGGCTGCCCATCCTTTCCGGGGGCAGTACCGAAGATTACCTCTGCGCCATAGCCCGGGGCCTCATCCAGTTCGTCTGCGTCCGGGAAGACCGGGAGCGCCACGGCGGCAGGCAGGCCCGGGGGGGGGGCAGGGATTTCCGCGGGACCCGATCCGAGGGGACCTACCGGAGCCTTACCGCGGACCGGATCCTTATTCACCCCGGCTCGGTGATGTTTAAAATGGATCCCCAATATATCGTGGCCGGTGAAATTGTCCGGACCACCCGGATGTACGCCATGTCGGTTTCTCCCCTTTCCGGAAACGCCCTGGAAAAGATAAGCGGCGAACTATTTGAGGCCCTGGGAGGGAAATCCCCCAGGGGGGGAGAAAAATCACCGGCCGGGGGAAGGGTCAAACGGGCCAGGGATTTTACCAACAACATCAGGATCGGCCAGGAACTGTTCGAGATAGAAACCGTAAAGGGAAAGAAACAGGTACTCCTGCCCTGGGAGCGGCTCTCCAAGATAAAGGACGATCCCGGGGGAAAGGACGCCGCATACAAGGGGCTGCGGGGCGTCATTACCCTGGCCGGCAGGTATACGATCCTGGCGGGGGAAAAGCTTTCCCTCATCCTCTCCCTGGCCCCCTCCCTGGATATTGAGGGCGCCCTGAGCCGTTCCTGGCCAAGGAACAGGCGTTTCAATTCCCGGGAGGACCTCCGGACCCTGCTGGATCAACTCCCCCTGATCCTCGCCCCGGCGCTTTGGAAGCCCCAGGCCGAAGGCCAGAACAAGAAGGAACTGGGATTCCTCTGCCTCTTTACCGACGGGACGGGAAACTACTGGTTTAAATGCTCCCGGGGCTTTCATACGGGCCTCAACGAAAGCCTGGCCAGCGTGGAAGCCCTTATTGATGAGCTGGGGGAGGAGGTGGATATCGAAATCAAGCATATCGTAAACCAGACCTACCGGCGGCTTTCGGAATACCTGGGCTAAGAGGAAAGAGGACCGCATGCAGGAAGGGCCGCCCTATCACCGTTTCAGGGATTTTATCGCCCCCGCCGCGGACCGCTTCGGCATCCTCAGTTCCCTGATGGATGAATTGGACCTGGGGTTCTCGGTCCTTAATATCTCGGGGCTCCGCCATTTCCTCCTCTCCCCCCGGCCGCTTTCCCCGGCGGGACAGATCTCCCGGGGCCCCCCTCCCGTGGTCCTGGTGGCCCATTACGACCGGGTGGCGGATAGTCCGGGGGCCAACGATAACAGCGCCGCCGTATTTCTGCTCCTGGAAACCGCCATGAAGCTCCGGGATGGGAAGGTCCCCGGCTGGCGGATCATCTTTACCGACAAGGAAGAACTGGGCCCCGGGGAGGGCATAGCGGATCAGGGTTCCTATTCCCTGGCCCTGGGGCTGCGGGATACGGAACTCCGGGACGGCCGCTTCTATATCTTCGACGCCTGCGGCACCGGGGACACCCTGATCATCTCCACCACCGCGGATCACCTGATGAAAAACGAGGAAGGGCCGGGGACAGGGCGGACCCGGCTTCTGGTCCAGCAGCTTAGGGATACCGCCCTGGCAGCCGCCAGGGATCTCCTGATGGACCGGGTGCTTCTCCTGCGGACCCCCTTTTCCGATGACGCGGGTTTTCTCCGGGCCGGCATCGCCGCCCAGACCATCACCGTATTGCCCTCCCAGGAGGCGGCCCGGTTCGCCGCGCTCCTGCGAAAACAGCCGGATCTGGCGGAGGTCCTGATAAACCGGGACCTTCCCTATGACCGGAACCGGACCTATATCCCCGGAACCTGGCGCTGCCTGAACAGCCCCGGAGACAGCCGCCTGCGGCTTACGCCGGAACACTTTAAACGGGTGGTCCGCTTTGCCCTGGCCCTGTGTAAGGGCTAGGAACCGGGGAGCAACACGGAGAGAAAGATTAAAATTTCATGACTCCGTGTAACTCCGCGATCCGGTTTTCAAACAGGAACCACCCCGGAGGGACTGA
>JAISOR010000046.1 GCA_031275535.1 Treponema sp.
CCGGTTTACCAGTTATGAACGGATTGAGGATAAGCAGTTCATGGTCATAAAACGGGATGGCCGCCGGGAACCCTTTGACCGGGAAAAGATAGAACGGGGGGTCCAGCGGGCCCTGGAAAAACGTCCCGTATCGCAGATGGGCATAGAAAGCCTGGTTAATGAGATTGAAGATCTAACGGCTATCATGGGAGAGGCAAACCACGAAATCAGCGCCTCCATTATCGGGGACCTGGTGCTGGAAAAACTGGGGACCCTGGATCAGGTGGCCTATATCCGTTTTGCCTCGGTATACCGGCATTTTGAAAATTTAGAGGAATTCATCAGGGAAATACAAAAACTGGGAGGAGATGCATGAAAGAACCGCTTTTTCAGGAATGGAGGTCCATCCTGGGATATGATACACAGAGGCCCTCCGAGCTCCCTCCCCATGTGGTTAAGCGTTCCGGGGAAATAGAGCCCTATGACCGGACCAAGATCCGCAGCGCCATCGGCAAGGCCTTTGCCGCCGCGGGTATCAAGGATGGGGGGGATGGACGGATCGAGGCTATTACCTGCCGGGTGGAGGAGCTGATTCAGGAGATGATGGCCTCCAGGCATCCCAATTCGATTCCCGCCATAGAGGAAATTCAGGATCTGGTGGAAAACGCCTTGGTTGAGGCTAAGGAAACGGTGGTAGCCAAGGCCTATATCCTCTACCGGGCAAAACACGAGGCCATCCGGGACGCCAGGAAGCTTATGCTGGACATTGATTCAACCATGGACGGCTACCTTAAACAGAAGGACTGGCGGGTCAATGAAAACGCCAACGTTAATTATTCCCTGGGGGGCCTTATCCTCCATAATTCGGGCAGCATAACCGCCAATTATTGGCTCAAGAACATCTATTCCCCGGAAATAGCCGCCGCCCACCGGAACGCGGATTTTCATATCCACGATCTTTCCATGTTCTCCGGTTACTGCGCGGGCTGGTCCCTGCGGCAGCTTATCGCCGAAGGGCTGGGCGGGGTGCCGGATAAGATCACCAGTAAACCAGCGAAGCACCTTTCCACCCTGATGCAGCAGGCGGTCAATTTCCTGGGATGCCTCCAGAACGAATGGGCCGGCGCCCAGGCATTCAGTTCCTTTGATACCTATATCGCCCCCTTTGTAAAGGCCGACGATCTAAGCGATAAGGAGCTTAAGCAGTGCCTCCAGAGCTTTGTCTTTGGGGTCAATACCCCCAGCCGCTGGGGGAGCCAGGCGCCCTTTACCAATATAACCCTGGATTGGACGGTTCCGGCGGATCTAAAGGATAAGAAGGCCCTGGTAGGCGGAAAGGAGATGGATTTTACCTACGGGGACTGCAAGGCGGAGATGGACCGGGTAAACCGGCTTTTTATAGAGCTTATGATCGAGGGGGACGCGGACGGCCGGGGCTTCCAATATCCCATCCCCACCTATAACATCACCGCGGATTTTGACTGGGAAAGCGATAATGCCAGGATGCTCTTTGAAATGACCTCCCGGTACGGGACTCCCTATTTTCAGAATTTCGTAAATTCCGATCTTAACCCCGGGGATGTCCGGTCCATGTGCTGCCGGCTCCAGTTGGATAAGCGGGAACTCCGCAAGCGGGGGGGCGGCCTCTTCGGCTCCGATGAGCTTACCGGTTCTATCGGGGTGGTTACCATCAACCTTCCCCGGATCGGTTACCTTGCCAAAAACAAGGACGATTTCTACCGCCGCCTGGAGCGGCTCATGGTCCTGGCCAGGGAGAGCCTCCAGGTCAAACGGAAGGTGGTGACCCGTCTTTTGGATGCGGGGCTCTTCCCCTATACCAAACGGTACCTGGCGACCCTGGACAATCACTTTAACACCATCGGCCTGGTGGGGATGAACGAATGTATCCTTAACTTCCTGGGGGCCGGGGTCAGCATTGCTACGGAAAAAGGCCGGGCCTTTGCCCTGGAGGTCCTCCGCTTTATGCGGGAAAAGCTGGCGGATTTTCAGGAAGAAACCGGGGAGCTCTTTAACCTGGAGGCAACCCCGGCGGAGTCCACCTCCTATCGTTTAGCCAAACATGACAAGCAGCGGGACAATCGCATCACCACCGCCGGAACCGAAGAGCCCTACTATACCAACTCTACCCAGCTTCCGGTGATGCAGACCGAGGATATCTTCGACGCCCTGGACCTGCAGGAACAGCTTCAAGCCGCCTATACCGGGGGTACGGTGTTCCATGCCTTTTTAGGGGAAGCCATAGAGGATTGGCGGACCTGCCGGGATTTGGTTAAGACCATAGCCCATAATTACCGGATCCCCTATTTTACCATTTCCCCCACCTTCTCGGTCTGCCCGGTTCATGGGTATCTACGGGGGGAGCATTTTACCTGTCCCCTCTGTAAGGAGGAGGAAAGGGCGGCGCTGAAAAAGCGGATCGCCGAACTGGAAAAGGAACGGGAAGCGGTATTGGCGGGGAACGCCTGAATGAAGCTCCCGCTAAAAACGTTTAAAAAATATACTGAGGCTGTTCCAAAACTAACCGGGTTTTGGAACAAACTCTACTTTGTCAATATTTATTAAAGGAGTATTGGATGAGGAACCTTGAGGACATTGAAAAAGATCTGGCCGCGGCGAGGGAGGCCCTGTCTCATGTAGAGGGGAAGCCGGCGGAGGTGTACAGCCGTATTGTCGGGTATTACCGGTCGGTACGAAACTGGAACAAGGGGAAACGGGAGGAATACGGGGAACGGCGGCTTTTCGAGGTCCGCCCGGAGGCCGCCGCTTCCGGCGGGGTCCCCGGAGAATGGCCCGCCGCCCCGGTTCCGGAAGACCGGGATAACGGAACGGCGGACCGGCTGCTGCTCTTTGTGCGGGCCGCCTGCCCCGCCTGTCCGGGCGCCAAGGACGCCGCGGGCCGCCTGGGTATCCCGGTGGATATGGTAAACGCCGACACCGAGGCGGGCCTGGCGGAAGCGGCCCGGCGGAACGTGTGGTCCACCCCCACGGCTATTTTGCTTTCCGGAGAGGGGAAGGAACTGGACCGGGTCTTTGACTCCCTGGCCATCGCCTCTCTGGGCCGGCGCCTGGGCCT
Organism: Treponema sp.; assembly: GCA_031275535.1. Next base: position 3,074 of record JAISOR010000046.1, read on the forward strand.
TTATAAAGAAGACACCCAAGAGGCGGCTTCCTAGTCCCTGATGCCGGGGTATACATTTTATGCGCCTTGTTTTTCGGAAAACCAGCCTGGTGGATTATCCGGGAAAGATGGCCTCGGTCCTGTTTTTTCCCGGATGCAACCTCCGCTGCCCCTGGTGCCATAACCGGGACCTGGTCTCCGGGCGGGGGGATCTTGTTTCCCTGGAATCGGCCCTGGCCCATATTGAAAAGCGCCGTTCCCTTTTGGGCGCGGTGGTTTTAAGCGGCGGGGAACCCACCCTCTATGGGGATCTCCCCGCCCTGATCCGCCGGATAAAGGCCCTTGCCCTTAGGGTAAAGCTCGATACCAACGGAATGGCGCCGCCGGCGCTGGAGCGGCTTTTCCTGCGGGAAGAGACCCGGCCGGATTATATTGCCCTGGACCTCAAGCTGGCCCCTTCCCGGTATACGGCCCTTCTCCCGGATCAATCCCGGGGCATCCGGGGGCCCGGAGAGGCCCTGGAACGCAGCGCCGCCCTGATCCGCGCGTCGGGGATCCCCCACGAATTCCGCACCCTGGTCCTTCCCCGGCCCCATATAACGGAGGCGGACATTGAAGCCCTGGCCCCCCTGGCAGACGAAGCGCCCTGGTATTTCAGGTTCTTTGAGCCGGGGAACTGCCTTGATCCGGCCTGGGACAATCCGGAAACAGCGGCGCCGGAGGACAGGGAAGCCCTGATGCGGAGGGCCAGGGAACTGGGGAAAAACGGTATATGCCCCTGAGCGGGAAGGAGTTATAATGATAAAAACAAAATGTATTATTTTGCTGGTATTATTAAGCCTCCAACTGTCGAATAACCGGTATCCGGTATTTGCCCAGGATCTGTCTTACGAATCCGGCATAGACTATATTCTGACAAAATATTATATCCTGGGAGAATATGAGGAAGTCCTTAGGTTGTTGAATAAATACTATTTTAATTACCAAAAAGAACTGGCCTATCTGTACGGATTATGCTATTTGAGATTAAACATGAACAGAATGGCGATAGATTATTTTAACATTACTTTGGCGGAACATGAAAACAATTACGAGGTATTGAATAATATCGGCGTTGCCTATTTCCAGGAGAACGACTATATCAATGCGATGAAATATTTTCACCTGTCATTTGTTTCAAATACCGGTTATGTGATTGCACAAGAGAATTATAACGCGGCATACGAAAGCTGGGCTTCTCAAAGAGAGAACGGATCAATTAGCCCGGTAATTCCATTTACGGAAAAGCCAACCGTATATAATTCAATAGGATGGTTTTACTATTATTCCGGCGATTACCAAAACGCGATCTATTACTTCAAGAAATCCCTGGATGAAGATGCGCGATACCAATTTTCATATATTTCCCTGGCTTATATATACGACGAAGCCAACAATTTCGAGGCGGCATTGGATTGTTTACGGGAGGCGGAAGCAATAGATAAAAACAACCCGGACCTGTATAATAATTTAGGTATTGTCTATTATCATTTAGCCGATTATGAGAATTCGGAGAACGCTTTTAAGAGAGCAATATCATTAAACTACCGCTTTGCGGAACCTTACAGTAATCTTGGTTTCTTATATTTCGAGAGGGGCGAATATCCTATGGCGGAGGATAATTTCAAAAAGAGCATAGAGATCAATCTCGACAATCAAATCCTAAGGGCAGAAAGCATGGCGGGATTAGCCATTGTTAATATGAAGAATGAAAATACTGATCAGGCAAGGATTTATAAAGGTTCCTCGTTAAAATTAGATTACAGGATGAATAATATTAAATACTTAACAGATACATTAAAATGGAGCGGCGAACTAATTGGGATTTGGGGTAAAATATAAATTCCCTGCGGGTTGACAAATGTATAAACATAGTATATATTGCAGCATGGACCGGTAGGAAACGAGATATGGTAGAGGGAGATTTTATGAAAAAGCTTATTTCCCATTTTGGCATGATTTTTATAATAACAATCAGCCTTTGGTTTGCCGGCTGTGATAATGGTACTACAAGTAATGAACAAGGCACAACATTGGTTTGCCTGGGGAACAGCCTTACCGCCGGTTATGGCGCTGCTACTCCCGGCAAGGATGATAAATCAAAATCATATCCGGCATATCTGCAAAAGAAAGTAAACATCCCTGTGATTAACGCAGGGGTAAGCGGGGATACAAGCGCACAAGGTTTAGCCCGGGTAGAGAGCGAGGTTCTTGCAAACGATCCCCGGATTGTAATAATCGAATTAGGGGCAAATGATGTTTTTCAAGGAATACCTATAACAACCACAAAGGAAAATCTTCAAAGCATCATAGATAAAGTAGATAATGGAAACAGAAAAATATATATTGCCAAATTTTATACAGAAGCAGTTGCAAGGGCCGTGCTTGCAGGTAATGGGATTAGCAATGATGCTATGCAAACGGCGGTAATTAAACAATATGATGATATGTATAATACACTCGTTGCATCAAATAATGTCGTTTTGATTGAAAATATTTGGGATGGAGTATGGGGAATACACATGTCAGATGGTTTTCATCCGAATGCAAAGGGTTATGAAATAATGGCGGATAACTATTTTAAGGCCTTAGAACCTTATTTGAAAGAAAATAATCTAATGAACAAGCGCGTAACAGGGCCGAGGGGGATTAAATCCCCAACACGAATGAACCTCCGGGGAGCAAGCGCTAAGCGGTTCAAATTATAGATAAAAGCCTGCATTATCGGCAAATTCTTGAAAAACTTCATAATGCGGTTGCCCTGCCCCAGGGGGTCCCATATTCTTCTTCCGAACTTTATGCAATATTCTTCTTGAAGAATACTTCTATCTTTCCGATAAGAATACCATGAGTGGTATTGTTCCTATCCTTGCCGCGGTGGTAGCTCTTATGGCCGGGGTTTTCCTTGTCATGATCCTCGCAGGCCGTTCAAAGGGCGGCGGCGATACCGGCAGGGCAAAACGGGCCAAAGGCAGGGACGCTATATTGAAAGACGCAAACAAACGGCTGGCCCAGAACCCCCGGGACCCGGAGGCGCTGCTCAGTCTGGCGGATGTTTATTACCAGGAAGAAGCCTGGGACAAGGCCTATAAAGCCTATGAAACGCTGATCGAACTGGCAGGGCTCAACTCGGGGATAAACGAATTTGAGGTAAATCTCCTGTACGGAATCTCGGCGTTAAAGCTGGGACTCCTGAACGAAGCCTATAAGGGCTTTGCCATGGCCCGGTCCATCAAACAGGATAATTTTGAGGTAAATTACAACCTGGGATACCTGGAATTTCAGAAAAAGAACTACGAAAAGGCCATCCAGCTTCTTCAACAGGCCCGGATCCAGGAGCCGGAACACGTCCCCACCCTTCGATGTCTGGGACATTCATTCTTCAAAATAAAAAAACATAAAGAGGCCATGGCCTTTATCAGAAAAGCCATAGATCTGGCCCCGGATGACAAGGAGTCCCTCTATACCCTGGCGGAATGTTACTATGAACTAAACCAGACCGATCAGGCCCTGCGGATCTTCGGCCATCTGCGGCCGGACCCGATGATGGGGGCCAACGCGTCCCTCTTTTCGGGAACCATCAACATGAATCAACACCAGTACGATAAGGCGATCCAGGATTTTGAGATAGGCTTAAAACATTCCAACATTAAGCCCGAAATAGCGGTAGAACTAAAGTACCGTTTGGCCACGGCCTGTCTTAAACAGAATGAACTCGGCAAGGCCCTGGGCTGCCTTAGGGATATACAGAGTGAGCTTCCTTCCTACAAGGATGTGTCCCTCCTGATTGCCAAGTACCAGGAACTGAACGCCAATAAGAACCTGCAAATTTTCCTTATGGCCCCCTCCGCGGATTTTGTAGCCCTCTGCCGTAAACTCGTTATGGGGTATTACCAGCGGGCAAAGATCAAGATCACCAATATATCGGTAAACAAGAGCGAATGGGCCGATATATTGGCGGAAGTGGATACCCCTAAATGGTCGGATGTGGTGATGTTCCGGTTTATCAGAACCCAGGGCTCCATAGGGGAGCTTATTGTGAGGGACTTCCATTCCCATTTAAAAGAAGTAAAGGCCGGTAAGGGCATTTGCATCACCGTGGGTAATTATACGGAAGAAGCCAAGCGGTATACCGAAGCCCGGCTCATCGATCTTATCGAAAAGGACCGGCTTACCGCCATGCTTAATTCGGTGGACAGCAAACCCTCCGCGGCCCCTCCCCCTCAGGCTAAGAAGAAATAGTCCGCATTTCTTCTACATATCAGCCCCTATCATGTCGATGATCATGGTATGAATAGGAATTTTCGTTTATTAGCGTTTTTAAGCGGCATGGGAATATTTTTTCTGATCCTTGCCGGTTGTGCGGGGGGACCCAAGCCGGCGCCCGCGGCGGAGGCCGAAGAGGCCCCGGCGGAAGATGATGTCTGGGCGCTCCTGGCCAAGGGCGATATCGCAGGGGCGAAAAAATTATTCCAGGGAAAGGTGGATATCAATTCCACGGATCGGCAGGGCCGGACTCCCCTGCATGTAGCGGCGGAGTTGGAAGACCCCGATTTAGCGGCCTTCTTTATCGCCCTCCGGGCGGAAGTGGATGCCTTAGACCGGCAGAACCGTACACCCCTGGGGATTAGTACGGAAAAAAGGGATGGCCCCACCGCCGCCGTTCTGGCAGCCGCGGGGGCGGATATCCACCACCCCATTCCGGGGGGGGATAGTCCCGCGATCCGGGCGGTGGCCCTGGGGGGCGGGTTCTTATCCGCCATCCTGACCCCCGCTTCGGTACAGTCCGCCGATTCCGAGGGAAGGACCATCCTGCATCTGGCGGCCGCGGCGGGGAAGGTTGAGATCCTGGATACCATCTTAAACGCCGGGAATGTCCTCAACAAATGGGACAAAGAAGGCAAGACCGCCCTGGACATTGCCCTGGGCCGCCCGGATTCAAAGGCCCACATGCAAACCGCGGAACGGCTTATCCTGGCCGGCGGATATTCGGAGAATCCCATATTTTCCTATTTGGCCCCGGCGGTTCGGAGTTCAAATTACAATATCCGTTTAGACGACGGGCTTGCGCCCCTGCATTTTGCGGCCGGGGACGGGTATCTGGGGCTGGTACAATACCTCTTAGACAAGAAGGTTGATATCAACATAAAAAACGCGGCCGGGACCACCCCCCTGCATGAGGCCGCCCGGGCCGGGAATATCCCGATCATGGGCCTCCTCATCGCCGGAGGGGCGAATATCAACGCCCAGGACGCCAAGGGCAATTCCCCCATGCATATGGGGACCCCCCCGGAAAAGCACCGGGACGCCCTGTCCCTCCTCCTTTCCCATGGGGCCAATCCTAACCTGCGGGATGAACACGGTGATTCGCCTTTGCATATTACCGTTACTTTAAATAGGAATAACGAGGTGCTCCGGACCCTGCTGGAAAAAGGGGCGGATGTATCCCTTCGGAATATAGACGGAAAAACGCCCCTCTACCTGGCGGTGGAAGAAGAAAGGATCAATACCATTACCCTGCTCCTGCGGTATAAATCGGATCTCTTTGCGGCGGATAACGGGGGAATGACTCCCCTCGAATTGGCCCTTAGGGAGAGGAGCCCCGCCCTGCCCTCCCTGATTACCACGGAATCGGTGCTTCAGAGCGACAGCGGCGGGAACACGCCCCTGATTATGGGGGTAAAAGCGGCGGCGGACATTACGACCATCGGCCTGATTTTGGACAAAAACGCCCTGGTCAACGCCAGAAACAAGGAAGGGGATACGGCGCTTCATCTGGCGGTCCGTCAAAATGAACGGGAGATAGGGGAACTGCTGCTTGTCCGGGGGGCCGACGTTTTTGCTCCCAACGCCAAGGGGGAGAGCCCCCTCTATCTGGCCTTCCATTCCCCCGGAGGAGTCCGGGAGTGGATCCTTAATCCGGCGGTGCTGACCGCCCGGGACGGCCTGGGGAACAGTGTACTCCACTACGCGGCCCAGTGGAAACTGGACTCCTATATTCCCCTGATTGTTCAAAAGGGAGTTTCCACCGAAGTTGCCAATGCTACGGGGGAGACCCCCCTCTTTATGGCGGTAAAGGTAAACTCCGCGTCCACCGTGAGGGTCTTAATCTCCGCGGGGGCCTCAATTACGGCCCGGGACACCCTGGGAAATTCCGGCCTCCATGCGGCGGTACGATGGAACGCGCCGCAGGCCGCGGAGACCCTGATCGGCGAGGGTATCAACATCGATGTCCATGCCCTCAACGGCAAGACCCCCCTGCATGACGCGGTCCGGCTCGGGATCACCGAGGTGGAAGCCCTGCTTATACATAACGGGGCCGATCTGGAAGTCAGGGATACCGAGGGGAATACCCCCTTTATGGAGGCGGTGATGGCGGGCTATCCCACATCGGTGGAACGGCTGGCGGACTACGGGGCGGATCCTACGGCCCGGAACGTCCGGGGGGATACGCCCCTGCATATAGCCATAGCCACGGAACGAAGCGATTTAGTCACCCTCCTCCTGAACTGGGGCGCCCAAATTCATGCCCGGAACATCATGGGCAGAACCCCCTTCCAAAACGCCCTGGTCACTTCCACCCGGATGGTTTCGACCCTGCTGACCAAGGACCGGATATTCGCCGCCGATGACGACGGCCATTCCCCCCTGCACATCGCCGTCCTGGACGACGCCGCGCCGGGGATCATAAAAACCATCATCGATCAGGGCGGACGGGTCTCGGCCATCGACGGCGAAGGGCGGACCCCCCTGCGGCTGGCGGTAGATCTGGGGAAATGGGAACAGGCGAAACTTCTGGCCGACGCCGGATCGGATGTGTTCTCCACCGCGGGAGACGGGAAAACCCCCGCGGGGATTGCCCTGTCCAAGGGGAAGACCGCGGTAAACGCCCTGTTCAGCGGAAGGGCCATAAGCGCCAAGGACCCCCAGGGTAATACCATCCTGCACTATGCGGCTCAAAACGGAAGCCCGGATATGATCTCCCTCCTCATCGATCTGGGGGCCAATAAGAACATCAAAAACATCTCCGCCGAAAGTCCCGGAGATATAGCCCAGCGATGGAACAGAAACGACATCGCCCGGCTGTTGAATAGCTAAATACTAGGGGCCGGAGCCACTCGGGGTTTCCGGCCCCTGTTTTTGCGCAACAGGACGTTAGAAACACCTATCATCTTTTCAACCGTATTTTTGGAGTCCCTATGATCAAGCTGAGGGTCCGGGATGACCTGAGTGAAGTTGTCCAACGAGTGAATGCGGGGGGGAGTGGGGAGTGACAACTCTCTCTTTCACCGCAGGGTCCGCAGCAGGGTCCGCAGTTCCGGGTTCGCCATGGATTCGGTATTACGGGTCTCTTCTGTTTTCCGGGTCTGGAGAATGACCTCGTCCCCGGCGCTGATGCGGTCAAAGAAACCATTACGGCTCAGGGTTCCCAGGGCGACCTCTTCGTCGGCCCCTTCGATCCGCAGGGTCCCCACCACATCTTCGGGGGAATAGTAGAGGCCCACCCCCTCATTAAGGATCAGGGGCTGCCCTTTTTTTACCACCTCGTATACGGTGTCAACCGTAACCCCGTCGGCCCGGCCCTTGTCGATAAGCCCCTGGGCGGCGCGGCGCTGGATCAGCTCTCCCCTAAAGGGCAGGGCGGCGGACAGCTGATCCAGGATGTTCCGGGCGGCGTTCCGCAGACGGTCCGCCCCGGTGCGGTAGGCATAAAAGGACCCGGCGGATGATCCGGTCCGGCCCACAAAAAGATCCCCCCGCAGGGAGAGGTCCCGCTCATTCTCGGAAACCGTGACAATAAGAAAATAATCCACCCCCCCTTCCCGGGCGCTGCGGAAAGCCTGGGCAAATGAGGGCTGCCGGAGTTCCAGGTCCGGGCTGCCGATATTCCGGTCATGGACCAGAAGGTCCTTAATATAGGCCGCTCCTATGGCCCCCGCGTCGGCGTGATAAAAACTGGATTGGGAGGCGGCGGAAAAAACCGCTATCTTCCAGTGGCGGTTTTCCAGGCTAACGGGATCCACGGACCAGCGCCGGTATAAGGCGTCCGCCAAAAGAGAATCGTAGGCCTCTACCGCGTCATTGATAAGCCGGTCCGCCAGGCCCAGGCTCTGCATAAACCGCAGTTCTTCCATATAACGGGCGGGATAGCCCTGGATCCGCAGCAATTCCGCATATTCCCGCCTGTCCCCGGCATAGGGGTTCAACCTGAGGCCCCGGCGGTATTCAAACAGGGCCTGATCGACCAGGTTCCGGGAACGGAAGTCCCTGGCCCGGCTAAAATGCCAGTCCGCCCAGCGGGTACGGCCCGGGTCTTCCAGGCTCAAGCCGCTTATGATCAGATCCTCCAGCGCGGAACGGACAAATTCGTCCCCGGGATCGATGGTGGAAGCCAGGGAAAGGACGGACCGGGCGTCGGCGTCCCGGCCCATCCGCATATAGGCCATGCCCTTGAGATACCAGGCGCTTATATCGTTCCGGTTTTGGAGGATGGCCTCGTCGGCAAGCCGGGCGGCTTCCTCGTACTGACCGGAACGGTACCGCAGGCTTGCCAGCAGGGACCGGGCCGGGGCGTATCCGGGATGGTAAAACAGGGCCTGCTCGGCATAGCGGATGGCGGAAGGGAGCCGGTCTCCCTGGGCGTCCAGGTAGGCCGCGTAGTAGTAGACCCGGTAATCCTCACTCTGCCGGAGGAGGGCCCGCTCTATATAGGACCGGGCGGCCTCCATGTCTCCCAGGGACCCCAGCGTCAGGGCCAGGGAAACCAGCACCCGCTGGTCGTCGGGATACCGGCGGACCGCTTCCCGGTACCGGGTCACAGCGTCCCCCGCCCGGCCCTGGGCTATGTCCAGCTCCGCCGCGGCAAAGAGGGCGTCCCGGTTATAGGGCTCCCTGGCGAGGACCCCGGAAATGACCGACGATGCCTCGGGGAGCCTGCCCAGGGCGATGAGGATAAGGGCCTCAAGATTGGCCAGGGCCGTATTCCCCCGGGCCAGGGTCCGGGCCTTTCCCACCCAGACCAGGGCCTGATCAAATTCACCCAATTCATAGTAACACTCCGTCAGGGCGGCGACGCCTTCGGCATGGGCCGAATTCAGGCGCACACATTCCAGCAGGGCCTCCGCGGCGCCATACCAGTCTTCCCGGGCCATGCGGGCGCGGCCCTCATTATAATAGGCCGCCGCGTCGGAGGGCTGGGCTTCCAGGACGCCGCCGAAGAGAAGAAGAAAAGCCCCCAGGAAACAGGGAAAAACCCGGAGAAAGGGGCCGGACTTCCCGCGGGACAGCCCCGGAACCCCCTGCGATTCCGAAGGGGGCTTTTTTATCATGACGGGGACTCCTGTCTTACCACGATCTTGACGGAATTGATCTTATGCCCCTCCATATCCTGAATTATAAAGTCATAGCCGCCGTATACGGCCTTTTCGTAGGTTACCGGAATTTTCCCAAAGAGATCAAAAACAAAGCCCCCCAGAGTATCAAAATCATCCACGGGCAGGTCCATTCCCGTCTTTTCCGCCAGGTCTTCCAGATTTACCCGGGCATCGCAAAGGTAGGCCCCCTCCTCAAGCTTGAGAATATCCTCCTTTTCGTTGTCGAATTCATCCTGAATATCGCCGATGATTTCCTCGATAATGTCTTCCATACAGACAATCCCCGATACGCCCCCGTATTCATCCACCACCACCGCAATATGGACCCGGCGGCGGCGCAGTTCCGTAAGCAGCTCGTTGATGTGTTTTGAACCGGGAACAAAGAAGGGTTTTCGCAGCAGGGTCTGAATATCAAGGGCGTCATCCCGAACCAGGGCCTTCAGCACATCCTTTACATAGAGGATCCCCACCACATTATCTATGGTATCCTGATAGACCGGGAAACGGGAATGTTCGCTTTCGGAGATCAGTTCCAGGAGTTCTTCTTTGGACGCGTCCGCCGAAATAAACACCGTATCAATCCGGGGAACCATAACCTCTTTGACGGTGGTATCCGAAAATTCCATGATCCCCCGGATCATCTCCTGTTGATCCGACTCAAGGGACTGGTAGGCCTTTTTATCAATCTCACCCTTTTTAAACAGCGGTTTCACACAAGCTCCTGTACTTGGGGGATTATCCGCTCCCCGGATAGTTCCGCCAATATTTTTTCCTGTAATTGCAGCATGGGCTGGGTTTGTTCATTGGTATCATGATCCAGGCCATCCAAGTGAAGGATACCATGAATCAAAAGACGGCGTAACTCCTCATCCTCGGAGACCCTAAAATACCGGGCGTTTTCCGCCAGGGTCTCCAGGGATATGACCAGGTCCCCCGGAAGAAAGCGGGTCCGCCCTTCCTCCTCCGCGGTCTCCCCCAGGGCAAAAGAAAGCACATCCGTCGCCTCATCGGCGCCCCGGAACCGGGCGTTCAGGGAACGGATACAGGCGTTATCGCAAAAAAGCACCGAAAGGTCCCAGCCGTCCCGGTTCATCTGTTTCAACACCTTCCGGATATATCCCCGGACCGCGCCCCTCCAGGGAGGGAGGGGGATTCCCCGGGCGTTTATTGCCACCCGGTTCATTCATGGCCGCCATTGGAGGGGCTCCCCTCTTTGGGCAGCTTGGGATACTCGATCCGGGAATGGTAGTGCCCCGCCAGGACCCGGACAAAGGACCGCTTAATGGTCTCCAGATCCCGAAAGGTCAGTTCCGATTCCGCAAGCTGCCCATGCTCAAATTTAGACATGATCAGGACCTGGATGAATTTTTCAAGCCTGGCGGCGCTGGGTTTTTTGAGGGTCCTGGACGCGGCTTCGGTCACATCCGCCAGCATAACCACCGCGGATTCCCGGGACCGGGGGGGATTGCCCGGATAGGTAAAATCTTCCATGTCAACCTGGCTTTCCCGCTTGAGGGCTTCGTTATAAAACCAGCTGATCACCGAATTACCATGATGCTCCGCGATAATATCCGTTACCTCCTGGGGAAGCCGCAGGTTCCGGGCCTTTTCTATCCCCAGCTTAACATGGCTGCGGATCACCGTGGCCGAAAGCCGGGGGGCAATATCCTCATGCTTGTTGTAGGCCGTCTGGTTTTCCACAAAATAATCGGGCTGCTCTATTTTCCCGATGTCATGATAATAGGCCCCCACCCGGGCAAGCAGGGAATTGGCCCCTATTTCCTGGCAGGCCGCCTCGGCCAGGTTTGCCACCATCATCGAATGGCTGTAGGTCCCCGGGGCGGCGATAAAGAGCCGTTTCAGGATCGGCGAGTTCAGGTCCGAAAGTTCTATCAGCCTAAAGACCGTGGCCGCATTCAGGGCATGTTCCATGAGGGGGAGGAAGCCCAGAACCAGCATCCCCGAAGCCACGCCGTTAAACGCGGCCCAGAACAGGAAGGGAGGATACGCCGCCGGGGGAAAACGCTGAATAAGGAGGATCCCCACGGAAACGACCGCGTTGGCCGCCGCAATGATAAACCCGGCCTTAACCAGATCCATCCGTTTCTCCGCCCTCTGGATGGCGTAGGCCGCAACTATTCCGGAGGTAAGGGCAAAAACATACGAAGAAAGATCAAAGGGACCGGACAGGAAAGCCCCCAGGGGAAGCACCATGGCCATGACCGCCGCCAGCTGGGGGCTGATTAAAATGGAAGGCAGCATAATCACCAGGGCGGTGGGAACCACGATGGCCGACGGCAGGTACTCCCCCAGGGACAGGTTCTGTAAAAAAACGGCGCCGATAAAATAGACGGCCGACAGGGCCGACAGGAGATACACCTCCGCCGGGCTAAGGATCCGCCGCACGGTCCGGACGCCTCCCATAAAAACAAGCAGCCCAAATACCAGGAAGAGCATGAGGACCCGGCCGATAATCAGCCGGGGATCCTTGTGGGAAGCGGACACGTTAAGGGCCCGGAGCCGGGCCATGTCTTCATCGCTTATGATAAAGCCCTTCCGGATAACCCGTTTTCCCTCTTCGATGGACTTAACCACCGGTTCCACCTGGGCCCTGGTTTCGGACAAGCGCTGGGCCGTATCCTTGGGGGAAAAAAAGACATTTTCCGCCAGGAAGGGCTGTATAAGCGCCGGGGCGATGGCCTCAAAGGAAGGGGGGAAGGAAGAGCCGGAAAGCGCGGAGGCCGCCGCATCCCGGATCCTGCCCATGGTAATGATCCGGTCGTAGGGGACCCGTTCCCTTTCCGTCCTGGACCCGTAATTGTGCAGCAGTTCCACCATATCGGGGTTATACTGTTCCAGGCCGGCTTCCGGCAGGGCGAAGATCCCGGTTTCCAGCAATTCTTCCAGCAGGGCGGCGGTATCTTTTAGGAATTGCTCCCGCTGGGGATCCTTGAAGAGCGCTTCCAGGGTATCGGGGGAGAGCTTTCCGGGAAACTCAGCCTGGATCGCCAATTTATAGGCCTCCTCCGAAGCGCCCTTGTCGAACAAGTCCCCGGAAAGGGCCGCAAAGCGATTATAGGAACCGAGGATTGCCTCCCCCGCGTCCAGGGAGTAGGAAAAAACCGCCGGTACCAGCCGTTCCTGGGCAATCGTGCGGAGCCGGGTGGCCTCTTCATCAATATATGAAACCGGCTGCTCCGCAATAACATCCCGCTCGGCGACCCGGCCGGCCTCAAATTCCTCGACGTTCCCCGCAGACCCGGTCCCGGCCATGCCCCCGATTAGCGCCAGGGTGGAAACAAGAAAAGACAAACCCGCGGCCAGGGAAGGCCCCAGGCGGAGTTTGGGGAGTCCTAAAGATTTAAGGAAGACGTGAAAAACGTCTATACTAAAGGGATCATTGTTTTTTTTCATCATCATAGGCTTGTATAATTTTTTTGATCAGCGGATTTCTGACCACATCGGCGGTGTTAAGGTAGGCAAAATGGATACCTTCTACAGGGGAAAGCAGGGAAACGGCGTGTAAAAGACCGGAATCGACCCGTTTAGGCAGATCTATCTGGGTGGCGTCCCCGGTAATAACCGCCCGGGCGCCCTGTCCAATCCTGGTAAGGAACATCTTCATCTGTTCTTTGGTGGTATTCTGGGCTTCATCCAGAATAATGATACAGTCGTTCAGGCTCCGGCCCCGCATATAGGCCAGGGGCGCAATTTCTATGGCCCTGGTTTCCTCCATCCGGCGGATCACCTCATAGGGGATCAGGGCTTCCATGGCGTCATACAGGGGCCTGAGGTAGGGATTTATCTTTTGGGTAAGATCCCCGGGAAGGAAACCCAGGCTTTCCCCCGCCTCGACCACCGGACGGGTCAGGACCAGCTTTCGCATTTTCTTGGATAATACCAAATACAGGGCCTCCGCAATGGCAAGATAGGTTTTTCCCGTCCCCGCGGGCCCCACGCAGAAGGTAATGTCATGGGAACGGATCCCCTGGATATACAGGGCCTGGTTCCTGCTCCGGGGAAAGACCTTTCCGAACCCATGGGGGATGTGGATAAGGGATTCCCGCAGCGTTCCGGCCCCGTTCCCCGGGGACAGGGCCGTCTGGTCAGCGCCGGCAGTCCCGGCGGCGTTTCCCTTGGAAACGGCGCTTCCTTCGGAAACGGCGCTTCCTTCGGAAACGGCGCTTCCTTCGGACACGGAGGGCCCGCCAAAACCAAGATCCCCTTCGATGTCGAGGGTTCCAGCCAGGGCCCGGACATACTCCGGGGAAGGGCTGTCCCCCTCCCTCACCGCGGCTATAAGATTGTCCATCATCGTCCTGAAACGCCGGAGGGCGGCCTCGTCAACCCCTTCCAGGCGTATTTCGTTTCCCCGGGTTGCGATGCGTCCGCCCAGGGAACCCTCGATTGCCTTTAGGTTCCCGTCATTGGCGCCGCAAACCCCGGACAAAACCTCATGGCTGTCCAGTACGACGGTAATACTATCGCCCAAATATACCTCTAAAGCAAAAGTGTATAACCCCCCTTACGGGGAAGTCAAGGGGACGCCCTAAGCAAGAGTGAAGAATGGAGGGAAGAGGGATTTTCCCGCTTTTTGAGTATAGGGAGCCTGTCCCAAAACTAATTGACTGTGCGCTAAAAGCGCACGGTTTTGGGCCAGGCTCATGGAAAAAGCGGCCGGTAGCCCGCTTTTTCCCCTAAATCCAAGGAAGCTTTCCCAAAAACTGAAGTTTTGGGAAAGCCTCAAATTTCTATATGTTTATCCTCTCTATGGGCAATAGGGGGCGTCAAAACAGCCTTCAAACCTTAAAAAATAAGGGGAAACGGTCAATTTGTATTTGACAGTAAATAATTTTATTTGATATAGTTAAATATAGTGTTTTTCCCGATAATTACCATAAGAGGTAACCCGTGGCTTCGGTTCAT
>JAISOR010000137.1 GCA_031275535.1 Treponema sp.
TTGGAGCATGAACGCTACCGGACGGTCTCCCTGACTAAGAAGGGCGCGCTTCAGGCGGCGGAGATCCGGGGCCGGCATGATTTTCTTACCGCCTTTCTGCGGGATATTGTGGGAGTAGACGCCGGGACCGCTGAACAGGATGCCTGTAAAATGGAACATATCCTTTCGGAAGAAACGCTGAAAAAAATGAAGCTCCTTGCTAAGTCAAAGAAAAAGCCCGGCCCCTCATCCTAAACTAAAAAGGTATTTTCGGAACTTCGCCAATACATCGTTAAAATCCAATGGTTTGCCTATATGATCGTTCATACCGGCGGCGAGGCGTTTTTCTATATCCTGCCGGAAAACATTGGCGGTCATGGCCGCGATGGGGATTTGTTTGGCGTAAATGTTGTCCATATACTGTATGACCACAAGGAACAGACATGGGGCAAGAATTCGAGGATTACTACCGGGCCCGGTACGGCAGCCGCTGGGATTCTTTGCGGAAAAGCCTTCTGGAGCCGCCGGCCATGACCGCCTACCGGGAGGGACTGTCCAGGCCCTACTATCTGGACCGGGCCTCAATATTGGCGGCCCGGTCCCTGCGGCTTCCCGAAAGGGGAACCCTCCTGGACGCCTGTGCGGCTCCGGGGGGGAAAAGCCTGGTTATCGCCTCCGTGATGGGGCCGGACCTGTGCCTTTTGTCCAACGAGCTTTCCCATGAACGGCGGCGGCGGCTGGTACGTGTTCTGGACGAACACCTGGAGGGAGAACTCCGGGCCAGGGTACGGGTTTCCGGCTTTAACGCCGCCGCTTCCGCGGCACGGAAAACGGAACATGGCCGTTTTTCGGGGATCCTCCTGGACGCCCCCTGTTCCGGCGAGCGCCACCTTATGCAAAACGAGAGGGCCCTGGCCGAATGGACCCCGGCCCGGCCCCGTTTCCTGGCCCGGCGCCAGTGGGCCCTCCTTTCGGCGGCCTTCCTGCTGCTGGAGGCCGGTTCTTCCCTGGTATACGCCACCTGCGCCCTGGGGCCGGAGGAGAACGACGGCGTGGCCCTGCGGCTTTTGCGGAAATACAAGGACCGGGTCATTCAGGATGAACCGGATTTTACGGAGGGGGAAAGGACCGGATACGGCAGGATAATCCTGCCCGACGCATGTGAAGGCATGGGGCCCATGTATGTGGCCCGGTTCAGGAAAAGGGCCTAAGAGGGCAGGGGCGGAAAAACCAGCGGTATGGCCCCGTCTGCGGGATGGGGGGCAAGCTCCAGGGAAATATGGAAGATCTCCTTGAGCAGGTCCTGCCGCAGAACCTCCCCGGGCTTTCCCTGGACCGGAGCCTGTCCCCGGGAAAGGAGGATCATCCGGTCCGCATAGAGGCTGGCCAGATTAAGATCGTGGAGGCTCACCAGGGCGCTCTTACCCTCACCGGTCATGGCCCGGATAAGGTTCATCACCATACACTGATACTGGGGGTCCAGGTTGTTTACCGGTTCGTCCAGGAGGAAGAGCTTTGCCTCCTGGGCCATGGCCCGGGCTATAAGAACCCGCTGAAGCTCCCCCCCGGAAAGCCCCGTAACCGGGCGGTTCTCAAGGTCCCTGAGTCCCGCACTGATCAGGGCCCGGTCAACCGCGGACCGGTCCCCGGCCCCTTCGTTCCCAAACCAGCCCTGCCGGGAGAACCGTCCCTGGGATACCAGTTCCCGGACCGTAAAGGACCAGCCCAGGGTCTGGCCCTGGAAAAGAAAAGCCATGGAAGCGGCCCGTTCCCGTTTACCCAGGCTATGCAGATCCCTCCCGTCCAGGAGAACCCTGCCGGAAAGGGGCCTTAAAAGCCCTCCCATGGTTTTAAGCAGGGTGGTTTTGCCGCCTCCGTTGGGCCCGGCCAGGACAATAAGCTCCCCGGGATTGACCTCCAGGGAAATATCCCGCAGGACCGCCGCGGAGCCATAACCGGCGCTAAGTTCCTCCACCCTAAGAAAAGGGCCCCCCCTCATATAAAGCGCCCCGGACGGCCGCCGAGCCGGACAAGAAGAAAGATGAAGAAGGGCGCCCCCGCCAGGGAACAAATAATGCCTATGGGAAGCTCCAGGGGCGGGAGGGCGCTCCGGGCGAGGATGTCCGCCAGCAGGACCAGGAGCGCGCCCGCCAGGGCCGCGGCGGGAAGCAGCCGTTTATGGGAGGGGCCGGTGAACATCCGCACCCCGTGGGGGGCAATGAGCCCCACAAAACCGATAATCCCCGCGGAGGCTACGGCCGCGGCGGTGGCCAGGGAGGCCCCCAGGGCGATGATGATCCGGGCCTTCTTCACATCCACCCCCAGGCTCTCCGCCTCTTCCTCCCCCTGCAAAAGCAGATCCAGGGGCCGGCCGGAAAGGAAGATGATAAGGGAACCGGCGGCCATCACCGGAAGGGCGGCGGACAATTCCGCCCAGGAGGAGTTTCCCAGGCTCCCCAAAAGCCAGTAGTACACCCGGTGGAGATCCCGGTCTTTGAGTACCAGGATAAGGGAAAGGAGGGCCGAGAAGAAGGCCCCCAGGCTCGTTCCCGCCAGGAGCAGGGCCGCCGCGGGGGGGGGATTCCCGGCGGACCGGGAAATAGTAAAGGCCAGAAATACCGCGGCCAGGCTGCCCGCAAACGCGCAGAGGGCCGCCGGGGATATACCCGCGGCGGATACCAGGGCCGGCACGCGGAACCCCGTTACTATGGCCAGGGCGGCCCCCAGGGCGGCGCCGGAGGAGGCCCCTATCACATAGGGGTCCGCCAGGGAATTCCTAAAGAAGCCCTGGAAGGCCGCGCCGGATACCGCCAGGGAGGCCCCCACGGCCATGGCAAGAAAAATTCTGGGAAGCCGGATATCAAAGAGGATCAGGGAAACCGTCCCGTCCCCTTCCCCATGGAGGAAAAACAGGAGGGCCCGGTATATGTCCCGGGGCCCCAGAAAGACCGACCCGCCCATTATTCCCCAGAGCCCCCCCAGGAGCAGGGCTATGACGAGGGGGATCCATATTGGTATCCGGGGCCGTTTTATCATATTGAGATCGATCATATCATGCCGGGCTTTACCTTAGCAGCCCCCGGGACTGCGTATCCCTGCCGGTTCCCAGGATCAGAAGTTCCGGGTGGTATTCGAAGTGCATGGTATCATACCGGGACCACCGGCCGCCCCAGATAAAGCCCTCTTCCTCAAAGGCCCGGATCACCGCCGGGGGCGGGTTTTGCCGTTTTTCGGCGGGTACGGAACGCCAGTCAATCCCCTTGGCGGCGGTCCATTGCCAGTAGGTTTCCATCCCCGCCCGGGCCTTCATCAGCAGATCCACCGCCACCCCGTAGGAATGAAAACTGCGGCTTGCGCTGCCCGCCACGTTCCGCCAGTTCCACCCGGTAATACTCTCCAGGTTTTTGATCCAGTCCTGTATGCCGGGATCGTCCTTCCTCAATTCCTGAATCCGCGCTTCCACCCGGCCCAGGGGCCCGGCGATGTCCCGGTGTATCTGTACGGGCCGCTCCAGAAAATCGATCCATTCCTGGTTTGAAAAGGACTCTTCTTTGGTACGGCTCCGCCAGAGGGCTTCAAAAAACGGGGACCGGGCGGCGCCGGCATTCATGGGTATATTGTAGGGCCTGTAGGAACCGGAGGACTGCCGGCGGGAAATAACCTGATTGGCCGCATCCTGCCAGGGGCTCAGCTCCCCGGGGCTGCCGGGGGGTTCCGGGGAATACCGGTACAGAAACTGGGGGCGAAACTCCTCCCGCCGGTCCAGGTCCTCCCGGGGGAGGAAGCG
The DNA here is from genome assembly GCA_031275535.1 of Treponema sp. Next base: position 3,767 of record JAISOR010000137.1, read on the forward strand.
GCCCTGGGCATAGTACCAGCGGACCCCATCCATCTCCAGGGTCCAGTCCCCGTCCTGAAAGACCGGGGGACCAAAGCGGCCGCCATAGGCCGCGGCGAAGAGCCTCACCATATCCTCCGCCTGGCCTCCCCCCGCGGCCCGGCGCAGCTCCAGTTCCGCCAGCGCGGCCTCCGCCCAGGCCGCGGCCATCCCCTCGATGTCCCTGGACTTCATCCCCCGGGGAAGCAGGAGCCCCCCGCCGGGGAGGAAGCGCGCGCCCCGCAAGCGCCCTTCAAAGGCCCCGTTCAAATCCCCCGCTTCTTCCCGGCTGGTCCAGAAGGGGATGACCCTGCCGTCCATAAAGTCGGTCCGGGCAAGGAAGTCCTCAAGCGGCGGCGGCAGGCGGCCCTCCGCGAGGGAGGCCCCCACAAAAAAGGTATCGTAGGCAAGCAGGTCGGGCAGCGGTTTTTTATCCCCCAGGTCAAACAACTCACCCCCGCTTGTCCGGGCAATAGCCCTGGCCGCCCGCCAGGTATCACTTTTTTCGGCAAAATAGATGATCAGATTGGGCCCCGCCCGTTCATCGGGAATGAGCGCCAGGTCCCTCTGCAGCAGCGCGCACCCGGTCAGGCTGAGGATCATGGGCAGGAGGGAACAGAATAGCGGCCTTTTCAATGCAGGATCCCGGATATGATCAGGACCGCGTCCGCCAGGCGGGGTCCGTAGCGGTTGATCATATCCGCGGGGACAAGCCCCTGATAGCCGGGCCGGGCCGCGGGGAGGGTTCCCCAGCCGGTACGCCGGGCCAGGGTTCCGGGGTCGAGGATAGTCCCGTGGTCGTCCGCTGCCAGGAGCCATTGGGGGCTCCTGAGCAGGACCTGTTCGGCGCTGACCTCCGGCCACTGTTCGTTTACATCGCTAAAGATATTGGTCCCCCCCCCAAGGCTGATGGCCTCGTTGATAAAGGTAGGCCCCCCGGCGGTCAGGAGGGGCTCATCCCAAACCTCCCAAAACACCCTGGGCTTTTCCTTTCCCTGCCAGCTTTTTTCCGCCCGGCCTATCTTTTCCCTCATGGCGGCGATGACCTCCTCCGCGCCGGAGGCCTTACCCGTAAGCCCCCCTATAAGGGCGATGGTGGTATAGATCTCCTCAAAGCTGCGGGGCTCCACCGCAAAGGAAGGGATACCAAGCCGTTCCAGGAAGCTGAGGATCCGCTCGTGCATATCCGCGGAAAGGAAAACCAAATCCGGTTTAAGCGCGGCAATCCGCTCTACGCTTATGGTGGCCCCGGAAAAGCCCCCTACCTTGTCCCGGTCCGCCGCTTCCGGCGGGTAGGTGCAGAATTCGGTTACCCCCACTACCTGGTCCCCTGCGCCAATGGCAAAGAGGATCTCCGTTACCGAGGGGGAAAGGCTCACGATCCGTTCAGCCCGGCCCCGGAAGGGGAAGCTCCGGCCCAGGGCGTCAACCGGCCCCGGCCTTTCAAGCGTTGCGGGGGCCTCCGCGGAGGCCCCCGGAGCGGCGGTCCCGGCCTTGGGAGTACAGGCCCAGACCATCAGCAGGATCCCTATTCCCGCGGAAAACAGCGGGGGGATAAATTTTCCCCCCATGGCTCTGCTTCTATGCATATAAGGTCCTCCTCCTCTTCAATCCCGGTAGTAGGCAACGGTCCGGAGGAAAAGCCCCCTGGGGGGCGCCGTGGGGCCCGCCAATGAGCGCCGGCATGATTCCAGGATTGTTTTAAATTCATCCGGGCTAAGGTCCTTCTCTTCGTAGTAAAGCAGGGTCCCCACCATGGAACGGACCATCTTCCACAGAAAAGCATTGGCGGTAACCTCAAAGATCAAAGTGTCCCCCTGGACAAAGAAATGGGCCGCCGAAATATACCGGCTCCGGGATTCGCCGGGGTCCCGGGGGATGGCAAAAAGGGAACAATCCCGCTCTCCCAATAGCTGCCGGGCATAGGCATTCAAGACCCGCAGCCGGGGACGGCGCCATAACTGGAGGGCATAGCGCAGTTCGTGGGGCAGCCCGGCGCGGCCGCAGATACACTGATACCGGTAGGTCCTGGACCGGGCGTCAAACCGGGCGTGAAAATCGGGCCGGGTTTCCCGGGCCTCCAGGATCCGGACATCCTGGGGGAGCAGGCTGTTGAGGGCGGGAACAAAGCGTTCCGCATCCATGGCCCTTATGGCGGTACGGAAATTGGCGACCTGCCCCGCCGCATGGACCCCGGCGTCGGTCCTTCCGGATCCCAGGAGGCTTACGGGCCCTTTATGCAATTTTTCCAGCGCCGCCTCTATGGTTCCCTGAACCGTCCGGGGGCCCCGGCCGGGTATATCCGGGGAAGCTCCCGCCCCTCCCTGGCGCTGCCACCCTGAAAAACCGGTGCCGTCGTAGGCTATTAAAAGCCGGATATTCCGCGAAAAACCACTCATTCATCGGTCTCGTTCAGTTCTTTATTGATATTATCGTATAGCTCCCGGGCCCGTTCCAGGAGGGGGCCGGGCTTGGCCTTGGAGGATTTACCGAGGCCGAAGATCTTCGCTATGATTCGTTTTGCGTCGGCCAGGGCCAGGGCCCGCTGGGAGAGATCCTCCCTGGGGCCGTATTTCAGTTTCAGCAGGCCCGAAAGGTACAGGGCCCCTTCGTAGGCGTAGTTTTTATCCGTATCGGGGCCAAAGGCCTTGATTCCGGAAAGATTTTCCCTCCCGGTCTGCTCCCGGTTTATCGCCTCGCTGTAAAAATAGGCGGCCTTCTTCTTAAAAAGCAGGGCCAGCCAGTCGTAATGCTCTCCGGGTTTTTTCTTATCCATCTCTTCCAGCAGCCACCCGGCCCGCAGCGCGGCGATACCCTGCTTGATGGTGGGGGAAAAATCCCTGGGAAAATAATCGTAACACCGGAGAACCAGGTACTGGGAAGCCGCCCCCTCCACCAGTCCCCGGGGTTCATGAAAGTCTA
>JAISOR010000143.1 GCA_031275535.1 Treponema sp.
GAGGCTTTCCCAAAACTTCAGTTTTTGGGAAAGCAACCTTGGATTTATGGGAAAAAGCGGGCTTTAGACCGCTTTTTCAAGAGCATTTCCTAAAACCAACCGGGTTTTGGGAAATGCTCCGTTTCATGGTTATTTTTCCTATCCCTTGTTGAAACTGAGCATTGCCGGCCGGCAAGCGTTGACAATACCGGCCCGGAAGCATAAGCTGTTTATATGAATATCTCCACATATACGGTAAAACCGAAGCTTCCCCTTCCGTTAAAGCCCCTGGAAGAGATTGCCCGAAATCTTTGGCTTTCATGGAATTTTGATGCGGTCCAGCTTTTTATCCGCTTGGATTATGATGTCTGGCTTCAATCTTCGCAGAGTCCTGTTCGTACCTTAGGGATGGTAAGTCAGGAACGGCTCGCGGAAATGGCACAGGATGATTCGTACCTGGCCGCCTTGAATGAGGTTTATACCCATTTCCTCCGGTATAAAAAAGGCGAAACCTGGTACCGGGGAACCCGGCGGGACGTAGTGGCATATTTTTCCATGGAATACGGCATGGATGTTTCCTTCCCCATCTATTCCGGGGGCCTCGGGATGCTTTCCGGGGATCACATGAAAACCTCCTCCGATATGGGCCTGCCCCTGGTGGGGATCGGGCTCCTCTACCGGCAGGGATACTTCCGCCAGTACCTGAACGCCGACGGGTTCCAGCAGGAGAGCTACCCTGAAAACGACTGGTACAATATGCCGGTGGAGCGGAAAACCGCCAGAAACGGGGAGCCCGTCAAGATCACCGTGGATCTGGCGGGCAGGCAGGCCGTAGCCCAGATATGGGAAGTGAAGGTGGGCCGGGCTTCCCTCTACCTTCTGGACACCAATATCGACGAAAATTCCCCGGACATCCGGAATGTTACCGCCACCCTCTACGGCGGGGACAAGGAGACCCGGATCCAGCAGGAGATCCTCCTGGGTATCGGCGGAATCCGGGCCCTGCGGGCCCTGGGGATCAACCCCGCGGCGACCCACATGAACGAGGGCCATTCGGCCTTCCTGGGGCTGGAACGGATCCGGGAGATCATGGCGGAAAAGAACTTCAACTTTGAAGAGGCCAAGGAAGCGGTGTGGCCCACCAATATCTTTACCACCCATACCCCGGTTCCCGCGGGGAACGAGCGCTTTGACGTAACCCTGATGGAGAAATATTTCAGCGCCTGGCCCCAAATTCTGGGGATAAGCTGGAAGGACTTCCTCAGTTTGGGCAGGGAACGGCCCTACGATGATAATGAACCCTACTGCATGACCATCCTGGCCCTGAAACTCGCCGCCTATGCCAACGGGGTCTCCCGGCTCCACGGGGCGGTTTCCCGGGAAATGTGGAAGGGCCTCTGGCCGGGCCTCCCCCTGGACGAGATCCCCATCGGCCACGTTACCAACGGGGTACACCCCCGGACCTGGGTCTCCAACAATATGTCCGACCTCCTGGACCGGTATTTCGGCCCCCACTTCGAGGAAGAGCCCACGGACCTGACCATCTGGAACCGCATGGACCGGATCTCCGACGAGGAACTGTGGCGCACCCATGAACGCCGCCGGGAGCGGCTGGTGGCCTTTGCCCGGGACCGGATCAGGCAGAACCTCAAGCGGAACGGGGCGGTGGAACGGCGGATCCAGCAGGCCGAAGACGCCCTCTCCCCCTACGCCCTTACCCTGGCCTTTGCCCGCCGCTTTGCCACCTACAAGCGGGGCAACCTCCTCCTCCGGGACCCGGACCGGCTCCTTCGGCTTTTAAAGGACACCCAGCGGCCCATCCAGCTCATATTCGCCGGCAAGGCCCACCCCATGGATATGCCCGGCAAGGAGCTTATCCGCAGCATCGTCCACTTTGCCGAGCAGCACGACGTGGAAAGCCGGATCATATTTTTGGAAAACTACGACATGGCCATGGCCCATTACCTTACCGCCGGGGCGGATCTTTGGCTCAACACCCCCCGGCGCCCTCTGGAAGCCTCCGGCACCAGCGGCATGAAGGCCGCCATGAACGGGGTCCTCAACTGCTCCATCCTGGACGGCTGGTGGGACGAGGCGTATAACGCGGAAGTCGGCTGGGCCATAGGTCAGGGGGAGGAATACGAGGATACCAACCTCCAGGACGAAGTGGAAAGCAAGGCGCTTTACGACCTTTTGGAACGGGAAATCATCCCCCTCTTCTACCAGCGGGGCAGGGACGGTTTGCCCCGGGAATGGATCAAGCGGATGAAGACCTGTATGCGGGAAATAGGCCAGTCCATGTCCAGCCACCGGATGCTTATGGATTATTCCAATAAATTTTATTTCCCCGCCTTAAAAAATTACCGCCGTATCCTTAAAGACGATTATGCCGAGTCGAAATCCCTGGCGGCGTACCTGGATAAGCTCCGCCGGTCCTGGGACAGCATCAAGATCCTCAGGCTGAATTCCAACGCCAAACCGGTGATGCAGCGGGGGGATTCCCTGACGGTTACCGCCGCCATAGAATTGGGGGGCGTGGTCCCGGAGGAACTGACGGTGGAACTCTACCACGGGGCGGTGTCCAACCAAAGCAGGAACATCGAACACGCCCGGCGGGCGGAAATGCGGCCCGTTGGACGGGAGGGTTCCAGTTACCTCTTCCAGGTGCGGGTCGAATGTACCGATACGGGCTGGCAGGGGCATACCGTGCGGATCCTGCCGAAGCACGGGGCCCTGGTGCATCCTTACCGGACCGGGCTTATCAAATGGGCGTAGCCCTAGGAGCAGGAGGGGGAAAATTTTCCCCGGCCGCTTACCGGTAGAGCCTGCCTCCGGAGCCGGGAACCTTCGGTTCCGGGGGTTTGGTTATTTATCAGCATCGTAAGCCTCTACAAGGCAGGAGTATGGCGGCGGGGAAACCCGCCCGGCGGTAGCCTCGCAACCCGCCTTAACAAAACAAGGACGGTTCTATGTCTCCTTCAACTGCTCAGCGTCCATCGCCGGGGGATTCTTTTAAGTATCTGGATATTATCATGGCCGTTTTTGTTACGGTCCTGATCGTCAGTAACGTAGCCTCCTCCGCCAAAATCGTCGATTTGGGGGTGTCCCTCTTCGGGATACCCCTGGCTTTTGACGGCGGGACCCTTCTCTTCCCCGTTTCCTATGTCTTTGGGGACATCCTTACCGAGGTATACGGCTTTAGGGCCTCCCGGCGGGTTATTTGGACCGGCTTCGCCGCCCTGGCCCTGGCGTCGGCGGTGCTTTTCCTGCTCCGGCTCCTGCCCGGCGAGGCGCTCTGGGAGGATTACGCGGGCAGCGCCGCCTACGACGCCATCCTGGGGGGCATGAGCAGCGGCGGCATTGCCCTGGCGAGCCTCGCCGGGTATTGGGTGGGGGAATTCTCCAATTCCGCGGTCCTGTCCCGGGTAAAGGTCCTGATGGGGGGCAAACTCCTCTGGGTAAGGACCATAGGCAGCACCCTGGTGGGGGAATTGCTGGACAGCCTGATCTTTGTGCTTATCGCCAGCCTCGCCGGGGTTTTCGGCTGGAGCCTTTTCCTTTCCCTGGTATTGACCAACTACCTCTTTAAGTGTTCCATCGAGGCCCTAATGACCCCCGTTACCTACCTGACGGTGGGCAGCCTTAAAAAAGCGGAAGGGATCGATACCTATGACCGGGGGGTCAGGCTCTCCCCCTTTGGGACGAAACCAGCCCTGAAAAAAAAGGCATAGATACCGCGGAGCTCTGCTCCGCGGGGGCTCATTTTTTGCCGCTCATTAAAGCAAAACGGCGGGTCAGGCGCATATACCTTGTATGAGATCATTACGAACGCTGAAACAAGGGGTGTGGTACGAGATCCGTACCCGCGTCAACAACCGGGAACCGCTCTTCCGCTTGTATACGGCCCTGGCGCTTTTTGCCCGGGTGTTCCGCGAAACCAAGAGCCGGTTCGACTTCGCGTTTCAGGGGCTGCGCCTGGAGGATGACTGGCTCACGTTTTACATCAAGCCGGCGGACGGGCTGGAACTCCCCGGGATCATGCAGCGGCTGAAGCAGACCTTTGCCCAGCGGTACAACCGGCTGGCGGGGAGGATAGGCCATATCTGGGGGGACCGGTATTGGTCGCGGATTCTGGACGGGGAGCCTGAGCCGGCGGAGGAAGTGCCGGCCGGGGACGGAAAAGCGGCCGGGGACCTTGGGATTTTCCACCATGGGGTCAGCCCCCAGGGTGAAAAATCAGCGGCCGACCCCGCTTTTCCCCCCAATTTACCCCTCATTCCGGCCCCCGCCCCCGGCTAAAGGCCGGGAATTCGCCCCCGGATCCCGAGCCGGCCGCCGTTCCGTGCCTCAACAAAGACGCCCAGGGGGAAAGATCCGTCCCGAAAGGTAAGACCCCTGCATTGCGGCTCAGGTTGAGCCGCCGCGGGCCCGGGTACCGGTTCCGATAGATCACCCTGTTTTTTCCCCCTGCTCCGGGATCCGCTTTTCTTTCCGCTTCTCCAGCATCCGGTAAACCACGGGGATAAAAAACAGGGTGATAAAGGTGGAGCTGAAAAGGCCGCCGAAGATGCTCTGTCCCAGGGGGGCGTAGATCTCCGAACCCTCCCCCATGCCTATCGCCAGGGGGCCCACCCCCAGGAGGGTGGTCAGGGTGGTCATCAAAATAGGCTTGATCCGGGATACGGCCCCGGCGACAACGGCCTCGTCCAGGGGCATCTTGTCCCGGTCCCGGAGCAGGTTTGTATAATCGATGAGGACGATGGCGTTATTCACCACCACCCCCGCCAGGGCGATGATCCCCAAAAGGGACACGATATTCAGGGAGGAACCGAAGGCCAAAAGCCCGCCGTTGATCCCTATCATCGTAAAGGGAACGGCGGACATGATCAAAAGGGGCTGGGAAAAACGCTCAAACTGGATCACCATCACCGTATAAACCAGGAATATGGCGATGGCCAAAACCAGCGCCAGGGACCGGAAGGAAGACAAAAGCTCCTCGGCGGTGCCCCCGATTTCCCAGCTTACCCCGGGAACCAGCCCCCGGGCGGTGATGAGCCCCGTAACCCGCCGGGAGGTTTCCCGGACATTGGGGTTCCGGAGGGCCGCCTGTACAGTAACGGCCCGGGCCTTGTTGCGGTGGACAATCTGGGAGACCCGCTCTTCGGTTTCCAGCTCCGCGAAATTCGCCAGGGAGACCACCCGGCCGTCGGCGGTGTTGAGCTGCAAGCCGTAGAGCACGTCCAGGGGGATAAAGCCGCCGCTCAGGTTGGTTTTTAATTCGATGGAAATATTTTCATCCGTCCCGTAATAGGTCCCCAGACTGAGGCCGTTAAACACGATGCGGTTCATCATGGCGGTTTCAGAGGAGGAGAGGCCCAGAACCCCCAGATACTGGTGGATCAGGGTCATGGACATCTCCCGCTGATCAAGGCGGATGTTGTTATCG
>JAISOR010000147.1 GCA_031275535.1 Treponema sp.
CCACCGGCAGCCGGGGCGGAGGACCCTTCCGTCCGGGCCCTGGCGGGGACCAGGACCGCCAGGAGCCCCGCCATGAGGATAAGACCCAAGAGGGGTCTTTTTTGTTTTTTGGGATATCCTTTCATACTATGAGTATACATGATTCCTATATCATAAGAAAGGCCCGAAAGCATAAAGACAGTAATTCCACCAGAGTAAAGGCCTTTGCCCTGGGATTTTTGGCCCATGCCTTTACCGAAACCCAAAATCATTATATTATTTATGACAGATGCTTTCGAATGACACTCCCCGGCCAAGGGGCGGGAAGCAGGCCCGCGGACGGAATGAATGTCTTTTGTGGTGAGGTTTTTGTGGCAAAGGAAAAAAAGAAGTATTGGTTTATTATAGGGATTCTGTTATGTACCGTCTATGCCTTTATTGCCGCCCAACCGATCCCGGTAGAAACAGTCCTGGCGCCCCGCTGGCTTAGTTCACTGGAGACCAGTTACTCCGCGGTTATCCAAAATGACGCCGGCGGGGACGGATACTTTCTTCCCTTCCTTTTGGGGGAGCGATTTGGTTACATCGACGCCCAGGGAAATTATATCATCAATCAGATCAAGAAGGGCTATGTATCCCTTTCCGGGGATCGCTGGGCCGAATATGAGGCCCTGTCCGATACTATCGAGGTCCGCAGTCCCCGGAACGAAACCATCCTCACCATACCGGACAGCCGGGGCTATCCCCTGTTTCTGGATAATAAGATCTTTATCATACATGATGAACAGAACGCCCTGTCCCTGGTGGACGATACGGGAAGACCCCGCTGGACCTGCGATTTTGCGGCCCCCCTTACCAGCATCGACGCCGCCGCGGACCTGATACTGATAGGCTCCCTGGACGGTGCGGTGGAACTGCTGGACAGCCGGGGGCAGCGGGTCTTTTTCTTTGAGCCCGGAGGTTCCCGGCTTTCGGTGATCCTGGGCTGCCGTATATCAAAGGACGGGTCGAGGCTGGCTATTGTTTCGGGTATTGACGATCAGCGGTTTCTGCTCCTGGAACGGTTTGGGGACTCCTATAAAGTCGTTTACCATGAATTTTTGGAGGACGGATTCAGGCGCGCAATCCACATGGCCTTTATCGACAACGACAACCGCATCGCCTTTGAGCGGGAAGGCGGGCTGGGTATCTACGAGATAAACTCCAGGAGAAGTATAAAACTGTCCCTAAGGGGAAGTATAAGCGCCATTGAGGAGTCGGGCAGCGGGGAGCTCTTTTTTATCATAAGTTCCCAGGGGGGGGATCGGAAAAATCTGGTGGCCATCCGGCTGCCCGGTTCTGTCATCATGGAAGCGCCCTTTAAAAGCAAAGAGGTTCTTCTGAGCCGTTACGGTTCAGAGCTCTATATAGGGGGCGATACGACCCTGGCTTCTTTTATGTTGGATAAGAGGTAGGCTATATGAAAAAACGGACAGGCCCGCTAAGGGGCGGGGTCCTCCCCGCAGCCGCGGGGTTGGGATTTTTGCTTTTGGGGGCCCTGGCGGCATATAGCATGGACTGGCCCGCCCAGGATGGGGTGATGATCCGTAATTTCGGCTACAATGACAGGGGTAAGCCCCTGGCGGGCGTCTCTTTTGAGGTCGAAGGACCGATCCGGGCCGCCGATACGGGGGAACTCGTCTTTATCCACAGCCCCTCTAATACGGCGTCCCGGCTGCCCTCCCCCCTGGGCGCATGGATAGCCCTGGGACACCGGGACGGGCTGGTCAGTATCTACGGTCGTTTTGAAGACCAGGGCCATAGTTCCCTGCCTAATATTATAGAAAAAAACACGGTGATCGCCCGGGCGGGGCTTTCGGGCTGGACCAGCAGGGGGGGATTTTACTTCTCCCTGTTTGACCGGCGGGAACGCCGCTGGGTGAACCCCTCCATGATTATCAATCCCCCGGAGGATACAAGGGCTCCCCTTATCCAGTCGGTTATGCTTAAAAACGCCGAGGGCCGGATTATCAACCCCGCCCAGGTCAGAACCATCGGCCAGGGCCGTTATACGGTTTTGGTAGAGGTGACGGATACCCTGCGGCAGGCCGCCGATCCTCCCCTGGCGCCCCACCGGATCCTCTGTTCCGTAAACGGCATTGAAATTGGGGTGCTTAGCTTTGAAACCCTTTCGGTCCGGGACGGGATCCTCATGGCCTACCGGAACAATCTTGTCCCCGCAAGCCAGATATACGCCCCATTCCCGGCTTTTGAGGCCGGGGAAGTATCCTTTACCCGGGGACAGGCGACCATGGAGATAATTGCCCAGGATATAACGGGAAACTCCCGGAATGCCGTCTACCGGTTGCAGGTTGAATAGGGCGGGGCGGCGCCTTGCGGGGAACAAAAAAACCGCAGATTAAAACCTGGTCCACCCCGGTAGGGGAAGAAAAACGGCGGCCTATTCCCTGCGCCCTTTGCGGGGGGGAAGCATTTAAACCCCATCTTTTCTGCGAAGGCTTTTCCTATGTCCGCTGTGTCCGTTGCGGCCTGGTTCAGATGAATCCCCAGCCGGAAGCGGAGGCCATAGCCCGGCGTTACGGGGAGGGGCACGGCGGGGACTACCTTTCCTATGAAATAGCCAACGAAGGCTCCTTTCTGCGGCTCCAGGAACTGGCCCTGGAAGACGCCGGCTTCTACGGGCTTGAACGGGAACTGATGCGCCGGGGCCCTAATCCGCCGGAGCTTCTGGACATAGGCTGCGCCACCGGCTCTTTGCTGGAAAAACTGATGCGCCGGGGCTGGGCCGTCCGGGGGATCGAGATCGGCCCCTCCGCCGCTTATGCCCGCAAGACCAGGGGCCTGGATGTATCCACCCTGCCCCTGGAAGAAAACCACTTTCCCCCAAATACCTTTGACCTGGTCCTGGCTTCCCACCTTATCGAACACCTCAACGATCCCGCTTCCTTTGCGGGGGAGGTCCGCCGCATCCTTGTCCCCGGGGGAAGGTTCCTGGTTACGACCCCAAACATCGGGGGCCTCCAGGCCCGGCTCTTTAAGGACCGCTGGCGGTCCGCCATCTTCGATCACCTCTACCTTTTTTCAATAAAAACCCTCTCCGCCCTGCTTATCCGGGCGGGCTTTAGCGTCGAAAAAACCGTAACCTGGGGGGGGCTTGCCGCGGGCACCGCCCCCCTTCCCCTAAAGCGGCTCTTTGACCGGGCGGCAAAACCCCTGGGCTTTGGGGACGTGATGCTGCTCAGGGGGAGGAAGGTCTAAGGGCGTGGCGCCCGGTTTACCGCTGGACCCGCCCGGAGCCGTCGCCGCCGGCGAGCTTTCGTACTTCACCCACCGAGACCAGGTTAAAGTCGCCCTCTATGCTGTGTTTAAGGCAGCTGGCGGCAACGGCAAACTCGATGGTCTCCTGGGGGCCCCAGGCCTTGAGGGTTCCGTAGATAAGCCCGGCGCCGAAGCTGTCGCCGCCCCCGACCCGGTCAACGATACGGACGGGGTATTTTTTGGAGAACCA
>JAISOR010000160.1 GCA_031275535.1 Treponema sp.
TCTTCCCCATTACCCCGGGCGATCTTTTCCAGAATATTGAGGATCTGGGTGGTACCGATCCGGCAGGGGGAACATTTGCCGCAGGACTCGTCCACACAGAAGTCCATGTAAAACCGGGCCACATCCACCACGCAGTCGTCCTCGTCCATGACGATCATCCCCCCGGAGCCCATCATGGAGCCCATGGCGGTAAGGCTTTCGTAATCGATGGGGGTGTCCAGGGCGCTTTCGGTAAGGATACCCCCGGAGGGGCCGCCGGTCTGGACGCCCTTGAATTTCTTTTTGTCCTTGATGCCCCCCCCGATCTCGAAGATAATTTCCCTCAGGGTGGTTCCCATGGGGACTTCCACGAGGCCCGAATTCTTTACCTTTCCCGTAAGGGCAAAAACCTTGGTCCCCTTGGATTTTTCGGTACCGATGGAAGCGAGCCAGGAGCCGCCCTTGGTCATGACCACGGGGATATTGGCCAGGGTTTCCACATTGTTGATCACCGTGGGCCTGTTCCACAAACCGTTGGTCGCCGGGAATGGGGGCTTGGGAACGGGCATACCCCGCTGGCCCTCCAGGGATTTGATCAGCGCCGTTTCCTCGCCGCACACAAAGGCCCCGGCCCCAAGGCGTATCTCGATATCAAAATCGAAGCCCGAACCCAGGATGTTCTTTCCCAAAAGGCCGTAATCCTTGGCCTGGGCCAGGGCTATCTTTAGCCGTTCAATGGCCAGGGGATACTCCGCCCGGATATACACATAGCCCTGATGGGCGCCGATGGTCCGGCCGCAGATGATCATGGCTTCGATGATGGAATGGGGGTCCCCTTCGATGGTGGACCGGTCCATATAGGCCCCGGGGTCCCCTTCGTCGGCATTGCAGACTACGTACTTAATATCCCCCTGGACCTTGCGGGTTAAATCCCATTTAAGCCAGGTGGGGAACCCGGCGCCGCCCCGGCCCCGGAGTCCCGAGATTTTAAGTTCATTGACGATGTCTTCGGGCTGCATATCGAAGAGGGCCTTTTCCAGGCCGATATAGCCCTCCCGGGCTATGTATTCATCTATGCTTTCGGGGTTAATAACTCCGCAGTTCCGTAATACCACCCGGACCTGTTTCTGGTAGAACTCAATGTCCTCTACCGCGACGGTTTTTTTCTTTTCCGCTTCCTGTTTGTACAAAAGCCGGGGCACTTCCCGGCCTTTGATGATCTGCTCCGCGATAATTTCCACCGCGTCTTCGGGTTTGACCTCCACATAAAAGGAGTCTTCCGGAAGCACCTTAACGATAGGGCCCTTCTCGCAGAACCCAAAACAGCCGGTCTTAACGATCTGTACCTGATCCTTAACACCCTGCTTTTCCGCCTCGGCGATAAGGCGCTCGTAAATCTCAATCCCCTTATTGGACTCACAGGCGGTCCCGCCGCAGGTAAGGATGTAATGATTATAGGCCATGGCTTACTCCTTACTTTGTACCTATGATGTCGGCGGCAGGCCTGTCCAGGATATGGTTGTCCAGGAGTTCCCGGCCGATAATATGCTTCTTCACAATTTCCTGGGCGGTTCCGGCGTCAACCTTACCGTAAATAACCGCAGGCATGCCGGGGACGATAACTTCCACCGTCGGTTCGGAATGGCAGAGTCCCATGCAGCCGGTTTGACGAACCAGCACATCGTCCACCAATTTTCCCTCATCCAGGGCCTTCAGGAACGCGTCCAGGGTAACCTTTGCCCCCGCGGCGATACCGCAGGTACCCATACCAACGATAACCTGAATCGATTTACCGTCAGAATCCCGTTTTCTGAGATCGGTTTTTTTAGAATCCCTGAGTTTCCGCAGTTCTTCTAGGGTCATTTTTCCCATCTTATACTCCTCTCTGTATTTAGTAAGCAAGCTCTCTGTATTGCTCTATTATTCGGCGTCGTCCTCTTCTTCCATTGAGTTAAGATACCGGTCAAGCAGCGTCAGGGATCCCGCATCTTCCAGGTCCCCCAGGGCTTCTACAAGTTCCGACTTACGGATCTCGTACCGGATATCCCTTTTCCCGTCCTTCCGGGCGCACCGGATACACACTTCCTTAGGGCCGGAAAAGAGGAGGATGGTCCGAAACATCCCCGGAATATCCCCTACCGGCGGCATATCCACATTATGCACATCAAACCAGGCCGCTACGGTGGTCCCCAGATTCTTTCGGGAATCCACATCCCAGCCGCCGCCGGCCTGGACTGCGGTCTGAATCAGGAAAGGGAGCCCCAGGCCGACTTTCCGGTGGGGGTGTTTAACCCCATCGGTCCCAAAGGGATCCAGGGCCCGCTTTAACTCATCCCCGTCCATCCCCTTCCCGTTATCCTTAACGGTAAAACGGAATTCGTCTTCCGTTTCCCGGATATCCACTTCAACCAGATCCGCCCCCGACTCAGCCGCGTTTTGGGCAATGTCGGTCACAAGGTCGCTCAGGGTAAAGTGCATGAAACCTCCCCTTCTGCAAAAATCACCGTTGCCGGCGGTTCCCCCAAATCTTAGCGGTTTTGGTACTTGGCGATGATCTCCGGGAGCTGATCCTTGGTTACCTTTCCATAGGTGTCGGTCCCCACGGTAATAACCGGGGCAAGGCCGCAGCAGCCCACACAGCGAACGGGATCAATGGAAAAAAGCCCGTCCCCGGTTACCCCCCCCTCGGCGAGGCCTAAAATATTCCGGGTCTCTTCAATAAGGTCCTGACCGCCCTTTAAATAACAGGCGGTCCCCAAACACACGGAAATTTTATGCTTTCCCGGCTTGGTCGTCTTAAAAAAGTGATAAAATGTAACAACTCCGTATATTCGCGCCAGGGGGATACCGGTAATTTTTGCCAGTTTTTCCGCCGCCGGACGGGAAATATATCCAAAGGTTTCCTGTGTTTTATGCAGCATCATAATAAGACTGCCCGGTTTTACCTTCCATTCATCGATAAAGGAAAGTAAATCCTGGGGAAAATCTATCTCCCCATCCGTGTTTTTTTTAAGCGCCGCTCCCGCCGTTGCCATGGATACCCCCATTTACTATAGATAAAAAAGTATCTAAATATTAATACCTCTATTTTATAACTAATAAAGGATTTAAGCAAGAAGGGAAATACCATCTTTTTTATCTATATTTTTTTATATATTGTTAGCATCAACTTACTTTTTGCGGTATTTCCCGGTTTAAAATCGCCGCGGGTCCTTAGATAAGCGGCACGGACGCCGGCCTAGCGGATCTCTATCTTTGCGCTTACCGGCCGGGAGGCGCCCCGTTCCAGGGAAACCGGGAAGGGGGCGGCATCCGCGGCGGTCACCGTATAGGACCCGGCTATTAGCACCTGATCCCCCTCATCGTTTACCGACTCAAAGGCCGCAGCGGGAAGGATAAATTCCACCATGACCGAGGCCCTTGCGGGAAGGGCCAGCCGGCGGAAGGCCCGAAGGGAAGTAAGGGGATCATCCGGGCCGCGTTTATCCCGGCTGATGTACAATTGAACCACCGCTTCCCCGGCCCGGCTTCCCGTATTGGTAAGCCCCGCCAGGGCCTTGACCGATTCCCCGGCGGAAAGGGAAGGGGCGGACAGCTCCAGGGAATCAAACCGGAAGGTCGTATAGGAAAGGCCGAAACCAAAGGGGTACAGGGGCTCTTTTTCCATATAGCGGTACGTTCTTCCCTTCATGGCATAGTCCTCGTAGGGGGGGAGCTGCTCCGTTGACTGGGGAAAGGTAATGGGGAGTTTTCCCGATGGGTTAAGGTCCCCAAAGAGAATATCCGCCAGGGCGGTTCCCCCCTGTTCCCCCGGATACCAGGCGAAAATTACCGCATCGGCCAGGTCCTCCGGAAAGGCGATGGGACTGCCTCCGGTGAGGATCAGGATCAGCGGCTTCCCGGAGGCCTTGAGTTCCTTTAGGCAGGCAAGTTGCCAGGGGGGAAGCTCAATCCTGTCCCGGTCGCCGTTTGAATCTGAGGCGATGGCGTCCCCCTCTTCTCCTTCCATGGCGCCGTCCAGTCCAAAGACCGCGATGATGAGATCCATGTTATCGGCGACCCCTGCCATGGACATGTTTGAGGGGTGGTTTTCATCGTACTGGAGACAGCCCTGGCGGTATACCATATTGACGGCGAATTTAGTCCGCAGCTTTTCTGCCAGGCCTTCCAAAACAGTAACCAACCGGGGGCTAATCCCGTAATAATTACCCAATAGCGTATGGGGATTGGCCGCTCCGGGGCCGATAAGGAGTATGTTTTTAGCCGAATCGTCCAGGGGCAGGATATTATTGCGGTTTTTCAGGAGGGTTATGGATTTCTCCGCTCCCTCCCGGGCCAGATTCCGGTGTTTTTCACTGTTGATAAACTCCCTGCCCAGATTTGCCCAGGGATCGGATTCCGGAGGATCAAACATTCCCAGTTTAAAACGGGTCCGGAGCAGCCGGGTAAGGGCGGTATCCAGGGCTTCCATAGTGACGAGGCCCTTTTTATAGGATAGGGTGAGCATAGGATAGGTACAGCCGCAATTGAGGTCGCAGCCTGCGTTTAGGGCCAGGGCCGCCGATTCCTCCGGCGAGGAAGTTACCCCGTGATGTTCATGGAAATCCCGGATAGCCCAGCAGTCGGAGACCACATGGCCCTTGAATCCCCAGCGTTCCCGCAACAGTTCCCGGAGCAGGTACTTGCTGCCCCCGCAGGGTTCCCCCAGGGTCCGGTTATAGGCCCCCATGACCGCTTCCACACCGCCTTCCACCAGGACTTTAAACGCGGGAAGGTAGGTTTCAAAGAGGTCCTTTTTGGAAATCCGGGCGTCGAAGGTATGCCGCAGTTTTTCGGGCCCCGAATGAACCGCATAATGTTTGGCGCAGGCCGCAGCTTTAAGCCGCTCGGGATCATTCCCCTGGAGTCCCCGGACAAAGGCCAGTCCTATCCGTCCGGTAAGGCAGGGGTCCTCCCCATAGGTTTCCTGGCCCCTGCCCCAGCGGGGGTCCCGGAAAATGTTGATATTCGGGGTCCAAAAGGTAAGCCCCCAATACTGGCCCCGGTTCCCCTGCTTAAGCGCTTCGTTATACTTAGCCCGCGCCTCGTCGGAAATAGCCGAAGCCGCCCGATAGATATAATCCTCGTCAAAGGTTGCCGCCAGGGCAATGGCCTGGGGAAATACCGTGGCCGGTCCCGCCCGGGCAACCCCGTGGAGACATTCGTTCCACCAGTTGTATTCGGGAATACCCAGCCGCGGAATAGCGGCGCTGGTATAACTCAGCTGGGATACCTTTTCCTCAAGGGTCATTTGGGAGACAAGGTCTTTGATCTTTTCTTCTCTGTTCATAATGGCTTCCCCTGGTTTCAAATATGCGGGCCGGCTTAGCGGTAAAATCCGCCGTCAGTATATGTAAGTTATAACGGGTTTGCCATAATCCGGGAACCCTCCGCGAAACGGGACGGGCCGCACTATTACTCATAGATCTTCCTGCCCCCGCCGCCTTTACTCGCCAGGCCGCCCTCGACCCACTTCACTCCCCACCCTTCACCCTTCTTAACCCTTGCCCCAGGGTTCCCCATAATATATTATATGTATTAATGGAGTACATAATGGGGAGTTCCCGGTTAAGTCAGGCCTTGGATCCGTCGCCGATACAAAAGGCGGAGTTGTTTTCTTCGCTGCTTGAGCGGGAAATTGAGGCGGTCATTTCCCATTCCGGAATTATACAGCTTCGTAAGGGGCGCCGTCTTTTTTCCGCGGGGGAAAGGGCGGAGCGCTTCTATATGCTGCTCGAGGGGAGCCTGCGGGTTTTTAAACCCCAGCCCAACGGGGCCGATGATGAAATGGCCCGGTTTACCGCCGGCGATACCATTGGAGATTTTGACTTTGCCCGGCGGGCTGTCTATGACGCCTATGCCGAGGCGGTGGAGGATTCGGTGCTGATAATGTTTCCCGGTTATGGCATGACCATGGATGAATTGGCCCGGGAAGACCCCCATACGGTTTCGCGGATCCTCCTGGGGTCTATTATTATGCTGACCGCCCGGATCAAATCGACCCAGAAAATTATTTTGGAGAATCTGTCCTGGGTACAGGAATTGCAGCGCCGGGCCTACGAAGATCCGGGAACGGGCTTGTGGAAGCAATCCTTCCTAAGCGATGAGCTAAACCGCTTACTGGAAGCTCCCACCACCTTGATCATGCTGAAACCGGATCGGTTTAAAATTCTAGTGGACTCCCGGGGACATGGCGCCGGGGATGAAGCCATGGTCCGAATCGCCATGATCCTAAAAAATGTTACCCGCCGGATAGGCCGTGGCTGGCCCCTGCGTTTTAAGAGCAATGAGGTTGGCCTTTTGATAAACAAGAGCGGAGCGGTTCTGGCGGAAACCGTAGCCCGGGAGTTATCCAAGGCGATCTCCGCCCTGGAACCGGTTCCCGCCCGGGGAGACATCCCGGCCTTTAGGTTTTCCGGCGTCATATCCTATGCGGTATGGCCCGAGGATGATCCCTCCTGGGATTCTCTGTTTCAGGGAAACTACACCCTGCTCCTGGATACCTGGCGGGCCGGGGGAAACAAGGTTGTCCATTATCGCAGACCGGAGTTAAAATGAGTGACGCCTCGAATAATAAAATAATATCCCCCATTAGCGATCCGGTGCTGGTTAAATCCCCGCTGGTCTCCCAAATGAGTGCATTGGAATTTAACGCCCTTATAGCCTTTATGGAACGCCGGCGGGTAAGAAAGGGAAACGTCCTTTTTAACGAAGGCGATGTGGGGGAGGAGATGTTCGTCCTCTTGTCCGGGCAGTTAAGCGCCTATGTGTGTCAGTCCGACGGAACCCAGCGGTGGATGTTTAATATTCCGCCGGGCGATTTCCTGGGGGAGATGTCCATTATCGCCAATGAACCCCGCTCCATGACTATTATTGCCAGTGAAGATTCGGATGTCATGGTCCTTCAGGGAATTGATTTTTACCGCATTGTTTTTGAGCATCCCGTTATAGGGATAAAAATGCTTACCGCCATTGGGGACGTGCAGAATATCTGGCTGGACCAATCCTCCCGCCACCTTAAAGACCTGATGCGCTGGGGCGAGACCGCCCGCCGCAGGGCCATTACCGATGAACTGACGGGGCTGTATAACCGGCGTTTTCTGGAGGAATCCCTAAAGGATCGTTTTGAACACGGCTCCGTGGGCTTTCGGAAGATGTCCCTGATGATGATGGATTTGGACAGGGTCCACGAAATAAATGAACGTTACGGCCCCAGCGTGGGGGACCGGGTTATTATCACCGTAGCGGAGGTCCTGCGGACCCTGATGCGGTCCGGGGATATTTCCGCCCGGCTGGCGGGGGACGAATTTGCCATCCTGCTGCCCGATACGGACGGGGGGGACGCGAAGCGCATCGCCGAGCGGGTCCGGGAAACCGTGTCCATTCAGCAGATTTCGGTTTCCCTCAAAAGCGGGAGCCATGAGGAACTCCCCATCAATATCAGGACCAGCATCGGCATTGCCGTGGCGCCGACCCATGCGGACAATGAAAAGGAACTGGTCCTTACCGCCGACAGGGCTCTCCGCAAAGCCAAGGACCTGGGACGGAACCGGGTAGAACTGGCAGGATAGGGGAGAGTGTGGGGAGTGAAGTGTCAGGAAAGGGTTCGCCGTTCCCGTTGTTTTCCTATAAGGGAAGAGACAATTACCGCCGTAATGATGACGCCGCCCCCAAGAAGGGCCGGGATGCCCGGCTTTTCTCCGGTCACGGCGAGGACCCAGAGGGGGTTTAATACCGGTTCTACCACCGCGGTAAGCATGGCCTGTATGGCCTTGA
Source organism: Treponema sp. (assembly GCA_031275535.1). The sequence continues at coordinate 7,795 of JAISOR010000160.1, forward strand.
CCCGCCGGATGCCGTAGGAAAAAAGCAGGGAAGCCGCGCCAAT
>JAISOR010000168.1 GCA_031275535.1 Treponema sp.
TTCTTCTCGCGAAGCCGTTCCTTTAGCCTGCTTTCCAGGATGGAACGATTAGTTGCCGTAAAATGTATACCGCTCTCGTTATAAATAAGATTACGGTAACGATCAAAATCGGCGTCACTGAAAAAAACTTCACCTGCCATACTACCTATACTAAGGAGTGGACCGCCGCCTGTCAATGATGCCTGGCAGTAATTTCATTTTTGAACGAAAAAATGGCCTGGGCAGAAGCATTTACATTCGATGGTACCCGGATTGCGAGGAACCCCTTCTTCCCCCCATATAAGGAAAGGCCGGGCAATGTTTTGTGTATATCCGGGCTACCCCGGAGAAACGCACCGGTACGGTGGAGAAAAACCTGGTGGGGTGGCATCAGACCAAGGTCTGTCGGACCAAGGTCTGTCGGACCCCAAGTAATTCTCTCACCGTACCGGTGTACTTTCATTTAATGTATCCCGGATAGAGAGTAAACGCCTTTGCCCTGGGTTTCCGGTGATGGCATTGACCAAAAGAGACCGGGCGGAGATAATAGTTCTACATGAATAAGTACATTTTTATCTCGGGGGGTGTATGTTCAAGCCTGGGCAAAGGGGTGGCGGCCTCTTCCTTGGGCGCCCTGCTTGAAGGACGGGGGCTTAACGTCCGCATGGTCAAGTGCGATCCCTATATCAATGTGGATGCCGGAACCATGAGTCCCTATCAGCATGGCGAAGTCTACGTCACCGACGATGGGGCGGAAACGGATCTGGATCTGGGAAACTATGCCCGGTTCACCTCCGGCCCCCTCTCCAGGGCCAACTCCATTACTACCGGCCAGGTCTATGATTCGGTAATCCGCAAAGAGCGGGAGGGCCGGTATTTGGGCCGCTGCGTTCAGGTAATTCCCCATATTACCGATGAGATCAAGAGCCGGATCCTGTCGGCGGCCAAAGAAGACTCCGACACGGACGTGGTTATCGTGGAGATTGGCGGGACCGTGGGGGATATTGAGTCCATCCCCTTCCTGGAGGCCGCCCGCCAGCTTATTCATGAACTGGGTAGATCCAACGCCATTTCGGTACATTTGACCCTGATCCCCGAGGTTGCCGGCGCGGAACTCAAGACCAAGCCCACCCAGCATTCGGTAAAGGCCATGCAGGAACAGGGAATCCAGCCGGATATACTTATCTGCCGGGCCCCGGTCATGCTGGATGAGCCGACCCGCCGGAAAATCGCCCTTTTTACCAACATCGATCCCGATGCGGTCTTTACTTCCTACGATGTGGACACTACTATTTATGAAATACCCCTGGTGTTTTTTGATCAAAAACTGGATCAGGTGGTCCTTAAAAAACTGGGGGTCGAAAGCCGCCATGCCGATCTAAAACCCTGGTATGCCATGATGGAGCGTTTTGCCGCCCGGAAGGGGAAGGTTCGGATTGGCATAGTGGGTAAGTACATGGACCTCCATGACGCGTATAAATCGGTCTACGAGGCCCTGTTCCATGCGGGGCTTGCCTGCGGGGTGGAGGTGGAACTGGTTAAGATCGACTCTTCCCGGCTGGAAAAGTCCGATTCCCCGGAAAGCATCCTGGGCCCCGGGGCCGCGGGGGGAGGGGTCGACGGCGTCCTGGTGCCCGGCGGATTCGGGCAACGGGGCATTAACGGCATGGTACGGGCCTCCACCTGGGCCCGCCAAAAGGGGGTTCCCTATTTTGGGATATGCCTGGGTATGCAGATCATGGTTATCGATTGGGGACGGAATGTATTGGGCTGGGAAGATGCGGACTCCACCGAATTCAGCCCCGACACGGAACATCCGGTGGTAAGTCTTTTGGAAGAACAGATCGATGTAAAAAACTACGGGGGCACCATGCGGCTGGGAAAAAGCGAGTCCGTGGCCGAACCGGGAACCCATATACTGGCGGCGTATAAAGAAAAAAACATCTTTGAACGGCACCGGCACCGGTACGAATTTTCCAATAAATACCGCACGGAAATGGCCGAATCGGGACTCCGCCTTGCGGCTTTTACCCCCGACGGCAGTCTGGTAGAATCGGTGGAATGGCCGGAACACCCCTGGGGTCTGGGCGTCCAGTTTCACCCGGAATTTAAATCCAAACCCACCGCGGTAAGCCCTTTGTTCAGGGATTTTATCGCCGCGGTCCGGGATAAAAAACAGGCGGAGCGGTAGCGGCAAAGGAAGTTGGGAAGAACCTATGAAAGGGAAAAAAATTACCAAAGGGCGGCTCCTGGGGCCCTTCTTGCTTATGTTCTCCGTATTCATTCTTTATGGGGCCTGCTCCTTTGATTACGGCCCCACCGAGGAGGAAGAGGGGAGCCAGCCGGATATCGTTATGAATGATGTGGAATATGTACGGGTCCGGGACGGCGATCCGGTAGTACGCTTCCGGGCCGAATTGGCGGAACGGTATGAAACCCGGCAAACCATGGAATTGAAAAATTTTTCCTTTGAACAATTCAATACCCGCGGGGACGAGGTTAATGCGGAAGGCCGGGCGGGGGCCGCTTTGGTGGAGCTTGACTCCGGCAATATACACATGGATCAGGGTATAAGCATCTCGGTGGAATCCGAGGACGTTACCATAAACACCGCAAGCCTTGACTGGCAGGATAAAGAGCGGACCCTTTCCGGTGCGGAGAACGGCCTGGTTGATATAGAACGTTCCGATGGGACGAATTTTTCCGGCCGGGGCTTCTTTGCGGACGCCCGTGAACGGCGCTGGTCTTTTTCCGCCGGGGTAGAAGGCTCCTACTTCCACGAGGATGATGAGGAAGAGGAAGCGGATGAAGAAGCGGAAGCGGATGGCGAAGCGGGGCCGGATGAGCCTCCGGACCCCGAAGGGACGATTCCCCCCGAGGGGGAGGCCGCCCCGGAACCCGCTGCTGAACCGGAGCCCGCCCTATGGTCATGAACAAGGCGGCCCTTTTCCTTTCCTTTTTCCTTTTGGCGTGCCTCGCATCCGCGGGGGGCGATACGTTTACCTTCAAGGCGGATCGGATGACCGGAGGCCGGGCCTCGGGCAAGGAAATCACCCTCCTCTCGGGCAATGCGGAGGTTCGCTCCGACAATCTGCTCCTCCGGGCCGAGCGGATCGAAATGCAGGGGGAAAACAACCGGTTTATCGATTGTTCCGGCAATGTGTGGGGAATGGAGGAAGAAAAGGACATCCTCTTTCAAACCGACCGGCTGCGGTACGACCGGACCCTCAAAATAGCCCGCCTGGAGGGCAATTCCACCCTGGAGGACAAAAAAAACGAGATCGTCGCCAAGGGCCGCTTTATCGAGTATGACGACCAGGCGGAGATTACGGTTTTCCAAATATCGGTCCGGCTTTTTAAGAATGATATGGTTTGCCGTTCTGAATATGCCGTATACCGGCGGAACGAAAAGCTCCTGGACCTTTCGGGTTTCCCGATAGTCTACAAGAAGAGCGACGAATTCCGTGCCGACCGGATCCGGGTAGACCTTGAGACCGACGATGTTATCATGGAAGGTTCCGTTTCCGGGTCTATAAAGGACGAGTCTGATGGATGACCATATACAGGATGATGATAATCCGGCGCTGGCTCCGGGGCCGGAAGACGCCGCTCCGGTGAACAGCGGGCCGGAGGACGCAAGTCCGGCAAACGGTGAACAGGAAGGGGCCGTTCAGGAAACCGGCGGGCAAGAAGACGCCGCTCCGGCAAACGGCGAACAGGAGGAAGCCGGGGCCGAATCGGCGGTCCATATACTGACGGTTTCTAATCTTCACAAGCGCTTTGGCGCTAAAGAGGTTGTCCGGGGAATTAACTTTACCATGCACAATGGCGAAGTGGCGGGACTCCTTGGTCCAAACGGCGCCGGAAAAACCACCGTCTTCTATATGATCGTGGGTTTCTATAAACCCACCGTAGGAATCGTCACCCTGAATGGGATCGACATCACCGAAAAGCCCATGTATCTCCGGGCTCGGCAGGGCATCGCCTATCTTCCCCAGGAAGCTTCTATTTTCCGCAAACTCACGGTGGAGCAGAATATCTGGGCCATCCTGGAAAGCCGCCGGGATATTGGTAAACCCCAGCTAAAGCAGCGCCTGGAGGCCCTGCTGGAGGAATTCGGCATCGCCCGGATCCGGCGTCAGTACGGGTATACCCTTTCCGGCGGGGAGCGGCGGCGGACCGAGATCGCCCGGGCCCTGGCTACGGAACCCAAGTTTCTCCTTTTGGACGAGCCCTTCGCGGGGATAGACCCCATCGCGGTCTACGAAATCAAGCAGATCATCCGCCGCCTGGCGGAGAAAGGCATCGGCATCCTCATCACGGACCACAACGTCCGGGACACCCTGGAAATAACCACCGAGGCCTTTATCATTAACGAGGGAACCATCGT
>JAISOR010000174.1 GCA_031275535.1 Treponema sp.
CCCTCGGCGCACATGGCGGCGATGACCATGGCCATCCCTGCCCGGACATCGGGGCTGTGCAGTTCCGACCCCGCCAGCGTGGTGGGCCCGGAGATGACCGCCCGGTGGGGATCGCAGAGGACGATCCGGGCGCCCATGGCGATGAGTTTGTCCACAAAAAACATCCGGGATTCAAACATCTTTTCATGGATCAGCACGGTGCCCTCAACCTGGGTGGCCACCACGGTGACGATACTGGTAAGGTCCGGGGGGAATCCCGGCCAGGGGGCGTCGTCAATCTTGGGGATCATGCCCCCCAGATCACAGTTTACCTTTAGGGCCTGGTTTTTGGGCACATGGAGGATGGCGCCCTCATGTTCCCAGAGGATGCCCAGCTTGCCAAAGGCTATTTTGGCGGGCCGGAGTTCCGGGATGCGGGGCCCCTCGATGAAGAGTTCCCCCCGGGTAACCGCCGCCAGGCCGATAAAGGAACCGACCTCCATAAAATCGGCGCCTATTTCAAAGTCACAGCCCGAAAGCTTCGACACCCCCCGGATGGTAAGGATATTGGAACCAATGCCCCCGATCCGGGCGCCCATGGCGGCAAGCATCCGGCAGAGGTCCTGCACGTGGGGTTCACTGGCCGCGTTGGTAAGGATGGTCTCTCCCTTGGCAAGCACCGCGGCCATAACGGCGTTCTCCGTGGCGGTCACCGAGGCTTCATCCAAAAAGATATCCGCCCCTTTGAGGCCGGGGGCGGTGAAGATGAAGTCGTCATTGATGTTCACCTGGGCGCCCAATTCGGTAAGGGCCAGGAAGTGGGTGTCGAGCCGCCGCCGGCCGATAACATCCCCGCCGGGGGGGGGCAGTACCACCTTGCCGGTCCGGGCCAGAAGGGGGCCCGCAAAGAGGATGGAGGCCCGGATCTTCCGGGCATATTCCGGAGGAACCGCCGAGGTCCTGATATCCCGCAGGATCATCCGGTAGGCATTGGGCCCCAGGGCCTCGACTTCGCCGCCAAAGGAACGGTATATGCCCAGCATGACCTGGACATCTTCTATATCGGGGATATTCCGCAGTATCACCGGTTCGTCGGTTAAAAGAGCCGCGGCAAGGCAGGGGAGGGCGGCGTTTTTGTTTCCGCTGGCCCGGATGGTCCCGTTAATGGGGGACCCGCCTTCAATGAAATATTGATTCATACCATGACTCTACCCGGCCAGGGCTCTTATGTCAAATAACTAAAACCTTACGAATGAAGATGGTTGAAAGGGGCAATAGATCGATCAGAAGGATCTTTCCGCTATAGGGCGGCTAGTTGAACCACCATACCTACGGTTAGGGGCAGGACAATATTATCGTAATCCTCCAGGGGAAGGGCCTCCGTCAAAGCCGCGGTTATTGCCGCAAAGAGGGCCACCCTGTAGTTTAAGGAGACCCGGTAAGCCGTAAAAAACACCGCTAAGAAACAAGCCAGGGACCCTTCGACGCTCTTGCCCAGGAGAAAGGCGGGGCGTATACGGCCAAAGAGCTTGCCGATGAGGCTGGCAAAGCCATCGCCAAAGGCCATGGCATATATGGCAATAGAAGCGGCAGGGGAAGGATAGAGAAGCAGGGCCAGCAGGGCCCCCAGACCCAGGGTAACGGGCCCCAGGACAAAACGCTCCTTATCCCTTGGACGGGAAGCGATGTTGGTAAGAAAGGAAATCACCGGAATCTGAACGCCGGAAAGCCGGAGGCTTTCCATGCAGGCATAGGACATAGTGCCAATCATCAGCAGGATCACCGTAGCAGGACGGTTCACCGCCGCCATACCGGGGCTTAGGGCAATGAGGAAATGCATCGCTTTTCTGATCAGCTCCGTTCTTACCTCGTAGATATCGGCTTTTTCAGTATATGTTCCGATAATCTGTGATAGTATAAGAAAAGGGCTATGATCCCGGCTTCTCTCCATACTGTATAATTAGCAGAATCTATGCCATCTTTGAGTAATACCGCAAAAAAATATTTTATTTGTATATTTATATATATAGCAAGTAATTAAAACCAGGCCAAAAAGGGCGGTAAAAGAAGGTTTCAAAAAAAGGTATATAAAAATATACAATGCCTCATTCAAAAATTACTATGATTTGGAATTTCGGTCCCATACTCCGCGGGATAGGGGGGCTCCGCGGCGGGGAGCTTCATTATGTCGTATAAAGAGATTCCGGGGAGATATGGCCCTGTCCAAGCGATATATCCCTCCGCATGATTTTCTTTGAATACAAAATAGAGGCTTGAAAAAGCATATAATTTGTATTACATTTAATCATGGAAGATCGCCGGATTCTATGGGACGAGAACAAGAACGCAGAAAACAGGCGGAAGCATGGTATTGGCTTTGAAACTGCCCGGTTTGTTTTTGCTGACCCGGAGCGTCTATGGCGGATCGACCGGAGCGAAGGAAACACCTCGGGAGAGGAACGCTGGCAATCTCTGGGTATGGCCGAGGACGTTGTTTTTGTGGTGTATACGGAGCGGGAAGCGAAGGGGGTGAACGAAACGCGTCTAATCACGGCTCGTCTGGCAAACAAAACGGAAAGGAGAAGCTACAATGGGTACTATCGTATCGACAATAAAGGTTGGTCAAAAGCCAACTAGAGAGGAACGCAAGCGGATGAAGGCGGAAATAAGGGCGGCAAAAAAAATGCCCCCCGTCTATGATCCTGAATGTCCGCCTTCCACGCCGGACGCGTTGCGGGAATTTGCCATGCTTGCGGCGGAACGGAACCGGAGAAACCGGAAGCAAGCCGTTACTATCCGGCTTGTCTCTGACTGCCTTGAAAAGTACAAGGCCCTGGAGCGCGGCTACACCGGCATCATGGCGGACGTGTTGAACTATGTGGCCGACAACCCGGAGATTCTCTCAAAAGTCCATAATTAACATGCCTCCGGTCGCGGACGTCCTGTCCGCTCCCTCCGGCCCGCCTGCGCCCCTTTCGGCGCGTCCTGCGCCTCAACCCCGGAAAGGCTGGGCCTTTCCGGGGTACGGGGCTACGGTTCAAATCCAGTTTTTATTCGGTATGTGTTGTTTTTCTGGCCGGGCTATGCCGGTATTGTCAAAAAAGTCATGTTGTGGGCGATACTGGATTTGAACCAGTGACTTCTACCGTGTGAAGGTAGCACTCTCCCGCTGAGTTAATCGCCCAAAAATGGACTGAATTGAATAATAACACCGGCTGGGCCCCGTGTCAACGGTAAAAAAGGACTTCGTCGGATAAACGGCTGTCTGAAGGAACCAGGTCTTCCCATGCCGAGGGTTCCAGAACGTCTTTGTCGATCTGTAAATAGAGCTGCTGCTCATATCCCGGCTCGGGGTAGAGGGCGTTTCGGGAATTGAGGTATGCCAGATTTATGCCCGGGCTTGAAAGGTCCGCCACACCGGCCCGGAGCATGGTTTCGGGGTTCCGGGTCAGGGTGTCCCAGGCCCGGGCCGATTCGGTATAAAGCCCCAGGGCCCTGGAACGGTAGCCCATGTTGCCGGTTTGTTCAGTCAGGGCTTCCAGGGTGACCCCCAGATTATTCCGGGCAACCATCATCCGCTCCGCCAGTTCCAGGTATTCGGGACGGTCGTTGGGCATCAACATGGGGAACCGGGCCCGCTCGGTTTCCAGGATATCCAGCAGGCGGTTATAGTAGCCCTGGGCGGCAAAATAGTTTCCCCGCATATAGGAGGTGTTTCCTATGGCATGGAGCGCCCGCCGGTTCAGGGGCATTTCGGAGGAAACCGTAAAGAACCGGTCCAGGGCCGGAGCCCATTGCCTTTGATGATAATAGGCCGAACCCATGCGGTACTGAATTTCCGGCGGAGCCCAGCCGTTCCGCTCGGCCCGCAGATAGTATTGCAGGGCCTGTTCCATGTCCCCCGCTTTGGTGAAGTATTCAAGGTCCCCCAGATCCGCATAGAGCCGGCCCGATTCGGGGGAACGGGGAAGGACCCGCCGGGTAACGGCGTCTTCATAAATATCAATCCCCTTAACCAACTGTTCTTCCGCGGCGAAAAATTCTTTGGCGCCGATCAAAACCTGGGCATAACGCCTCTGGGTGTCTATCCGGTAAGCGGCCCGCCTGGTAGATTCCTCCGGCGCGGCATCAAAGGCCCGGACCGCCCTTTCCAGGGTCTGGCGTTCCTCCCCGGTATTCCCAAAGTTGTTATAGTACCGGGCAAGATGGTAATGGGATTCCGGCAGGGACGGGTCCGCCTGTACCGCTTTGATAAGGATGTCCCGGATTCCCTCTATGCGGCTAATATGCTCGTCCGGGACCCCCTGGGGCTCTTCGAGCCGTTTATCCAGAAGGTAGCCCCCAAGTTCCGCCAGGGTGGGGGGGGATATCTTGCGTTTGGAGGAGCCCATGAAGTATTGCTGCAAGGGGAGGACCTCCCCCAGGTTGTCGGTCCTGATAAAATACTTCAACATCCGTTCAACGATGGGGTCCTCCCATCCATAACGTTCCAGAAGCCGGGCATAGGCGCTGCGGGCGTCTTCGTACCGGGCCTCCTCAAGTTCCCCCCAGAGCAGGTTGTTATCCCCCAGGGCGAGGAGCCCCTCTTTGTCATCCACCGCATAATCTAAAATATTCCGCCGGATAATACGATCCGCCTTGGCATAATTCCGCAGATAGTTGGTTTCCATGGAGGCATAGTCCAGGGCGCCTTTTTTATCCCTGGGATAGTACCGCAGCAGTTCGTCGTACTTTTCTTCCGCATAGATATATTGACGGGTATCCCGAAAAGCTTCGGCATAGCGGTAGAACCATTTCTTTTGCCGGTGGATTCTAAAGGCTTCATTGAACCGCTCGTTTGCCCTGGCATATTCACCCGCGCCTATCCGTTCATATCCTATGGCATAAATCGAATTTGCCCGCAGGGGGGTATAGATAAACCGGTAAATTAAATAGAAAAGGGACGCCGCCACCAGGGCAACGGCGAAAAAGAGCCGTAATACGGGCAGAAATTTATGAACAAAGATATAGGCAAAACTCGCCTGTTCCGCTTCCAGGTCTTCGCCGGTTTGCTTTTCAAATCCCCGGGGAATGGGAATGGTCCGGCCAAGGATCTTCCCCGCCAGGGACGCCGCCTCTTTTGCCGGCGCTCCCCGGATCAGCGATTTTATCAGGGAGGACATGAGATCCGGGGCCACCGCCTGTTCCGCAATTAGTTCTTCGCAGGCGATACGCAGGTTAAGGGGATAGGATGCGAGGGTCTCCCTTAACCGGTTAAATTCCTCTTCATTTAGTTGTATTTCCTCAACCGCTTCCCCGGCCGCGCCGGCGCCCGGAGCTGCCCCCGGAGCCGTTGTACCGGAAGGCGCGCCGCTAAAGACATCGTCAATACCCGCAAGGGAGAATTCGTCATCGGAAAAATCCTTCCCCGCCGGAGCAGCCGCGGTTTCATCGGGGAGGCCGAAATCGGGGGATAGATCGCCGGCGTCAAGATTAAAGGTATCAAAGGAATCCAGGGGAGTTTCTTCAAAGACGCCGGATTCCTCGCCGCCAAGGTCAAATCCCTCCCCGCCAAGATTGGACTCCTCTCCACCCAGGTCGAATCCCTCGCCGCCAAGATTGGAT
>JAISOR010000236.1 GCA_031275535.1 Treponema sp.
GGGGCCAATTACCACGGACAGCTTGCCCTTGGGGATAATGTGGATCGTCACGGCTTTACCCGGAACCAGGACGGCCGCTTCTCCGGCGTCAGCGCCGTCCTTGCCGGGGGGGACATCACCCTAATCCGGGAGAAAAACGACGGGGGGCTCATCATGGCCGGTTCCTACGCCGACCCGCCGCCGGAGGTCCCGGAACTTCTCCGGGGGAATAGTCCCCCCGGTGAATGCGAGATCACTCAGCTCAAACCGGAGGCTTGCCCCGGTGGCGGGCTCATTCCTGACAAAATCCGCCACGGTTATCCGCAGATCCCCTATGCCGTCGCTGTTAATGTCCACGAGGACTTCCTGGCTCAGTTCCAGAATCACCGCCCCCCCCGGGGTGGCAAGGGTGACCACCTCCCCCAGGTTCGCCAGTTCCAGTTTATACTGATCATCCCCCAGGGGAACCAGAATGGAATCTCCCCGGTAAAACCGCCGTTCCAGGCTCTGACCCTCCAGGACATACTCTACCGCGGAACGGGCGGCAACCGCCTCCGTGCCGGTCTGCCAGGGATGGCGGATGAAAAAATAGACCCCCCCGCCCAGGACCGCAAGGACCACCAGGACTATGGCGATGGTAAGCAGTACCCTGGGCGCCGGGGAAGGGCCTTTTAAAAGCTGTTCCACCGGAGCGGGCTGTTCCTGAATTTTTAAGGCCCGGTAAAGGGAAAGTAATTCCTGAACATCCAATCCTAAATATTCGCCATAATTTCTTAAAAAACCAAGAGCATAGGGCTCTCCGGGGAATTTTGAAAAATCTTCCGATTCAAGGGCTTCCAGATAGCGGCGGGCAATATTCGTCTCCCGGCCAATATAATCAAAACTATAACCTTTACTTTCACGGGCAGATTTTAATTTATCTCCCAGGGATTCCACTGAATTCCTCCTCCGGCCTTCTTCCCCCGGAAGTCCTTCCACAGAAAGGGCCGAGTATCCTTATTTTAATCGGTGTCTCTAAACAAGAAATTATTGTAATTGTTTGCCGATGCGGGAGAATCGTAGATGAAGCGCTGTTCCGGGATGCCCTGATTGATCTTTATATCAAAAAAATCAAACCGGACTACACTATCCGCAATGGTCCTCCCCTCAATACGCCGGATCAGACGGCTTTCCGGATCAATATCCATGATGATCTCCCTAAAACCTTCGGCAACAGAACGCCGGGAAAGACGCAATTTGACCACCATTTCGTTGGAACCGGTTTCCATCGCCACCGGATCGGGGCCGGTTACAAAGGCGGAAATATAGTTGCGCCTGAGCAGGGACAGGCCCTGGGCGGTGGCCAGGGACGCCCCGGCGCTTCCGGAAGCCCGGCGGCTTGGGGTTATGGTTTGGTTCAGGGTCGCCCGGTATTCCGGCAGATATATCGTCAGGGTCTCCCCATTAAAGGCGATAACCTGTTCCGATGGGGTGGAAAAATCAATACGCAGAAACGAAGGGGCGAGGTGGCTTACGACGCCAAACATTTCGCTGTTTCCGGAACGGATGATGATCCTGGCCTCATAATCCTTAACGCCGCCGTACCGCTCGGATACCATCTCAAGATACCGTTCCGCGGTAATAATTTCCTGGGCGGAAAGGCAAAAAATTCCACCCGTTATTATAAAAAACACAGGGAACCAATGTCTCACTGTATACGACCTTACAATCCGTGATTACGGGGCGGCCCTGAAAATAAAGTTTTCAAAACATCCCTCTAATTATAGTAGCCCAGGGAGGCCGGAAAACGCAAGGGGGCGTACCGGAGCCGGCTTGACGGAGACGTTTTATTTGACCGGGGGATCGGTTTTGCGTATATTTATAGGTGTGGTCTAGATATGCGTAGTAGAGTTTTCTTTTTGTCCTTTGTTTTTTGTATGACGGTTCTTTTCCTGGTATGTATGGCAGGCTGCGGTAAAACGGTATTTTCCGGTTCCGGGTTGGGCAACGATCCGGTGGCCAGGCCCCAGGTTCCTATTCCCCCGGGCTCTTCGGATCCTGCATGGTATGTTTCTTCCGGCGGAAATGATTCCGGCGACGGGTTTGATTCCTCCAAGCCCCTGGCTTCGGTCCAGGCCGCCCTGGCCCGTATAAAATCCATATACCGGAGCGGAAAATGGCCGGCCGGCAAAAGCGCGGTCATCGTAATCAGCGGGACCATTACCGGGTCCGGCTCTTTCGGTTCCAGCCAGTCCATGATCGATGTTTCCGGGGCCGGTAACTATCCGCCCCTTGTCTTCGAGGGCGATCCCCTTAGGGGCGGGGTTTTAGACGCAAAGAGAGACAAAGACAACCAGGGCCGGGTTCTGTATATCGCAAACAACCAGGTTACCCTGGGCAGCGACCTGATCCTCACCGGGGGCTATGTATTATGGGGCGGGGCGGTATGCGTGGGCACCCCCGGTTCACCCTCCGAGGGAGAGTTCATTATGGCCGGGGGAGAGATCAGCGGTAATACCGCCGGCATGGGGGGCGCCGTTTTGGTATACAAGGGCAGCATGACCATGTCCGGGGGTATCATACAAAACAATACCAACGCGGAGTATAGCAAGGCCCCGGGCTCGGGGGGCGGCATTTATCTGAGTGATTACACATCCCTTACCATGTCCGGGGGAACCATCCGGGATAACGGGGGGGCTCAAACGGATACGGGCGGCGGCGTAGGGGCAAACGGGAAGTCCCTGTTCACCATGACCGGCGGGGAAATCCTCAACAACAGCTCAACCTCCCAAGGGGGAGGGGTATATGTGGCGCCCTACGGTAATTTTACCCTTTCCGGCGGAACCATAAGCGGCAACAAAACCGGCATATCCGGCGGCGGGGTGTATGTATCCAAATACGGAGCGGTATTCACGCAGCCGGGCGGAACCATTAGCGGAAATACGCCGGACGAAAAATATTAAGCGGTACTTGTCCGGAAGCTGAAGTTTCCGGACAACTCTATTTCCTTGCTGCGACTTATAGCTCAATCTTAAATTTCGAGATCTCTTGTACCAGGACATTGATGTTCTCCCTGTTCTCCCCGCTGATGGTATTCACCTGGTTTATCGCCGCATTGATCTGCTCCGCCCCGGTGGACATCTCGCTCATCCCGTTGTTTATCTCCTGGGTCATCATCTCTAGGTTTTTACTCCCCTCTATTACCTGCCGGCTCCCCGCAAGCATCTCCTCGGAACTGTGTTTGACCGTGTGGGTCACCTCGTTTAATTGTCCGATGGCCTCCAGGATCTGTTTGCTCCCCGTATTCTGTTCCTCCATGGCGTTCCGGATATTTTCTTCCTGCTCCGATACGGTCCTGACCCCGCTGTCTATGGCCTCAAACTTGTTGAGTACGCTGTCGGTGGATTTGGTTATCTTATCAATGGAATCTTTTATTTTTTTGAGGACCGCGGAAATGGTCTTGGACTGTTCCCCGGAATTTTCCGCCAGCTTCCGTATCTCATCGGCCACCACGGCAAAGCCCTTTCCCGCTTCCCCCGCGTGGGCAGCCTCAATGGCCGCGTTCATGGACAGGAGGTTGGTCTGGCTGGCGATATTCTCCATCACCGCATTGATCTCCAAAAGCCCCTCAGACTCCCTGGCGATCCCCTGAATATCCGCCGCCACTTCCTCCAGCCCGGAACGCCCTATTTCGGAGGCTGTCATCAATTCCCTGACATTAGCGGTGTTGTTGATCAGGGTTTGGGTGACCGAATGGATGTTGGCCAGCATTTCCTCGATGGCCGAGGAGGACTTATCCACACTATTGCTCTGAAGGTCCACATGCTCCTTGAGTTTGTTGATGTTGGTGGTTATCTGCTCCATGGTTGTGTTAGTTTCAGTAACACCGGCGGATTGATTCACCACCCGGCCCTTGATACTTTGGATATTGGCGGTAATCTCGTTGATCGCCGCAGCGGTTTCGGTCATGTTGTTGGCAAGCTCACTTCCAATATCAAAAAGGACCACGACCTGTTTCTTGATGGTCATTATCAGGTTCTTGATCTTCTCCAGGGTCGCATTAAAGTACCGGGCCAGGTCGCCGATCTCGTCTTCCGAGTTGATGTCCACCGTTTTGGTAAGATCCCCTTCTCCTTCGGATATGTCTTTAAGGGTCAGGGCCACCTTGACTATAGGCTTGGTAATGCTTACGGAAACAAAGAAGATGATGAGCGCCGCAATAAACGCCGCACCTATGCCAAGGCTCACGGTAAAGAGGGTCAAGGCCTGGACATCCTCGAGGATGATGTCCCTTTCTGTACCCAGCATCAAGGACCATTTGGCGCCGGTTTCACCGATGGTAAAGGGGTAGAGGATAAGTTCCAAATCTTTCTTGAGAACATTCGAATATACCGAGAATCTTCGCTCTTCTCCTTTTAGGACCGCGTTATGGGCCAGGTCCAGATTCTTGCCGTACAGAGTGTCCTGAGCTTCCCTGAGGGGTTTACCGATATGCTCGGCGGTATAACTGGCAATAACCGTAGTGTCGTTGGAATAAACCGTCATGGCGGAGATGTCTCTGACCTTTGTATCATTGAGGATATTATCCACCACCGGCTGGGTATAGGCAGTGTCGATATTTACCCCCACCATGCCTATCACCTCGTTGGTCTTGCGGTAAATAACCGGGACGGTGAGTTTTACGACATGGGTCTCTTTGCCGTCCACGGTCTGGTGGACGGGATCGTAGATCAACTCTTTCCGTGCGTTGGAGCCGTTGATGTGGGACATGGCCGTCTCCACATCATTGTAGGTAAGATGTTCAATTTTCCCGGACTGCCGGGTATACCAGTTGGCCCATTGGCCGGTTTCGGTGCTGCCGGGACGGCCCGCAAAAGAGGCGTCCATTCCGGGATCTATGGTATTGGGTTTAAAGACCACAAAAATACCGACAAGCTGTTTATCAGATTGCAGGACCGATTCCATAAGTTGATCAAAACGGTTGCGCTGTCTGCCCGCCTCGGCCTTATCAAAATCGGCCATGGCCGCGGCCAGGACATAGGCGGTGCGTAAATCGGCCTCATACACTAGCTGCATGACCCGGGCCCGTTCCGCGGCAAGCCGTTCCTGGCTTGTCTCCGCAGTAGCCATCTGGATGGAAGATGCCCGTTTCAGCAAAATAACGGATATGGCCGCCGCGGTCACGGCCAAGACCGCAATAACAATGATACACAAACGATATCTTAATTTCATAAAAATACCTCATATAAATAAGACGGGTGATGTCTTTTAAAATTGCAGGTTTGAAGGAGTCTTCGAGTCATGGCTTTGACTATGGGGATATGGACACAGGGCAATACAACGAACTTCATCGACAATCTAAGGGCAGTCTAGCAGCAGGAGACAATATCAGACGAATGAAATTGTATAATGCGGGAAAAAAACAAAAGATAATACAATAAATTACACATTTTTACCAAAGAACGATCCTCTTCCATAATAATCCAAGACAGTTCAAGCCAATCGTCCTTAAACCATCCCATCATAATATAATGATACTATCTCCCATTACCATTCGTCAATATTTTGGGTATAATTTTCTTAGACCTGGAAACAGGTCTGCCAAGCTTAGTATGAAAGGATGATCCATGGATCATAGTTTTTTACAGATCCTCCTGACGGTCCTGCTGGTGCTGGACCCCGTCGGGATTATTCCGTATTTTTTATCAATCACCGCTTCCTATGACAGGAAAACGCGGAACCGTATTATCACAGAGGCCATCCTCTTTGCCGCCCTGGTCCTGGGCATATTCCTTATGGGCGGAAAATTTATCCTGGACTTTTTCGGCATCGAACCCGGCGCGTTTTATATATCCGGGGGCATTCTCTTTTTTCTGATCGCCTTTGAAATGATCTACAGCAAACCCAAAACCAACCGGGTCCCGCCCTCCGGAGAGGAGGAAGGGCAGAACAGCTTCATCGCCCTCTTCCCCCTGGCCATCCCCATGATTGCGGGTCCCGGAATCCTTACAGTGATAATGACCTATGTGTCCAGCGGGGACTCATGGCTGTCCACGGTCCTTAGCCTGTCTCCGGCCCTGCTCATCGGGCTCCTGTGCGTGTTTATAACCCTTAGGGCCAGTGCCCTGATCCTCCGGGTCCTGGGCGTCATGGGTATATTGGTGATGGAAAAAATCATGGGCCTTATCCTGGCGGGTTTCGCGATTCAGCTTATCTATAACGGGCTTGTGGCGCTGGGAGTTATTGGAAGATAAGAATGTGAAGGGTTGGAGAGTGGGGAAGTGGAGAGAGTGGGGAAGTGGAGAGAGTGGGGAGTGAAGTGGGAAGAACGTTACTTTGCGGGGAGCGAGGGGGCGGGGAAATCCG
>JAISOR010000240.1 GCA_031275535.1 Treponema sp.
TGGGGGATCGTTCCTTCCTTTCCTTTGCCTCCCGGCTTATCCATGGCCGCACGGACCAGACTATTCAGGAAGGCATGATCGGCGCGGTGGAAGGGTTCTGGAATACCGCAGTCCCCCGGTTTGAAGCCGTCCTGGCAGACATGACCGATCTGGCCTTCCGGATCGCCTATGATTCGACGGCTAATCAGCAATACGATGCCGCCCGTACACAGTTTGAGACCGTGGCCGCATACCTCCGCTTGTCCCGGAGTATGATTGATGTCTGGTACGGTTTTGAAGAACCTAAGGATCCTCCGGTTCAGGTTTTGTTTGATGAACCTGTTTTAGCGGCCAAGGCGGAGGATTATCTAAGATATGCGTCCATAGGGCGGGCCATAGCGGGCCTCCTGGAGGCCGGGACCCTGGGGGAAGAGTTTGCAGAGCTGTCTTCGGCGGAGTTTGATTCCCTGGAATCCTGGCAGGATGGTTCCCTTACCGCGGAGGCCGCCATGAGCCGGGAAGAGGCGGTGGGCGCATCCTTCCGCGCCCTCAGGACCAGGGGGGAGGCCCTTTTAAGCGAGATAAACCAGGACAGGGCGGTATTGGAGGGGTATCAGAATACGGTCACCCTGGTCAAAGGGCCGATCCTGTCCTATATGGATAATGCCCGTTCAGTAACGGGCGATTTGAACGCCGGAATCCTCGATCAGGAGAATAATTCCGCGGTCCGGCGGTATACCATTGCCAACGGGGACCTTGAGGGGCGTCTTGCCGACCGGCGCTCCGAATATGACGAGGGCAATCGTCTTATGACCGGAATCCCAAGGGAGGACGGAACTTTGAGCGGCGGCGGGGCGAAATATCCCCAGGAAGCCCTGGCCATCCTGAACGGCCTGGACCAGCGTATTTCCGCGGATATTCAGACGGGAAGGGCCGTCCTCTCCCAATATGAGGCGGAGGATCCCCAGATCCTCAATTCCGCCCAGGTAAGCGGGCTGTTTTCCTCCGCCCAGTCCATGGCAGCCCAGTTGGAGGGCCTCCGGACCCAGGGGCTTGCCCTGGCGGGGACGGCGCAGACGCAGTCGGCCCAGGCCGAAGCGTTCCGCCTGGACGGAGACCGGCTCTACCTCGAAGCCCAGAACGCCCTGGCCCAGGGTAATTTTGATATGGCCCGGGACCGGGCCCTGCGTTCCGGGGAAAGGTACGATTCGTCCCTGGCTATCCAGGAATCCGCTTCCCTGCGGGAGACCCGGGATTCGAGGCTTGTCAGTTTAGGGGCGGAAATAACCAGGCTGGAAAATGAGGCCGTGGTTAGGGAGGTCCGGGGCCTGGTTAACAACGCCCAAAACACCTACTTTGCGGGTAACTTTGAACAGGCCGAAGACTTCCTGGTCCGGGCCTTGAACCGCTGGCGGAGGACCAACGTAGAGGACGACGCCGAAATTACCTACTGGCTTACCGTGGTCCGGGGGGCCATGTCCCTTAGATCCGGCCGGACCATACCGGTCACCGCCCCCCTGTATGCGGAGATGAGCCAGCTTCTGAGTGACGCGAAAAAGAACTATGACGAGGGGATCCGGCTGATCAACGGAAACCAGCGCCGGGAGGGGCTGGATAAGTTCAACCAGGCCCGGCAGAAGACCCAGGAGGTCCGGCTCATGTTCCCGGTTAACCAGGAGGCGGGGCTTTTGGAATTGCGGATGGATCAGGTTACGGACCCCAACGCCTTTAACGCCTCCTTCCAGCGCCGTTTTAATGAAGCCATAGCCGGGACCCGGCGGGGATCGGTTGAGTCCTTTGCGGATCTCCAGAACCTGGCGGAGATAAATCCCCAGTATCCGGGGATTCGGAACGCGGTGATCCAGGCGGAAATAGATATGGGTTACCGTCCGCCGCCGCCGGATCCCCGGGCCCTGGCCCGGTCTAATGAACTGGCCGCGGCGGCCCGGGTAATTGTAGAGGGGAATGTCCGGGCCCAGTTCCCTATTGCCCTGGAACAGTTAAACGAAGCCTTGTCATTGAATCCCAGTAACAGCCAGGCCATGTCTTTAAAAGACCGGGTTCAAACGGAACTAGGCGGCGGCGGTTCGGTGGTTTTAAGCAGTACGGCGGAAGCGGAGTACCAGCGGGCGGTTCGGGAACTACAGCAGGGAAACACCTTTGTGGCCCTTGCTATTGTTCAACAGCTCCTGCAGGACCCGCAAAATCGTAATTCAACCCGTCTGTTGGAATTACAGCGAAGGATCGAGTCGATCTTATGATAAAAATCAAACAACTCCTGAGTTTTTTATTCCTCGCTTGCACGCTGTTTTTCCCGGCACTCCTCCCGGCCCAATCCGATTTTTATTGGGAACAGCCGGAGATCTTTTCTCCCGGCCCGGGTTCTTTTCCCGTTTCGGCCTTCAACGGCGATGTTTCTCTTATCGCCTGGCAGGAATCGGGGAGTATCTCCGGTTCCGGCGATGTGGGGGACGGGCAGATAAGCGTCTCCATGGCGATAAAAAGCTCCGGCGGACCCTGGCAGATCCTCCGCGCCATCGGCGGCCCCTATGTCTATTCGGGGACAGAGCCTTCCATCCTGAGCGCCGCCCTGGACGACGATGGCAGGATCCTCATTGCCGCGGCGGCTTCCTCAACCCAGACGGAGATCCTCATCTCCGACGATCTGGGGGCCAGCTTTAACCGTTACCGGGTGAACAGCGGTTCCGAGAGCGCCGTGGCGCCCCGGATATACCCCAAGGCCGGGGGGGGCTATATCCTCTTTGTTACCCGGGGCCAGGATCAATCCCTTTCTCTCTTTTACGCCCTTTCGGAGGACGGACGCTTCTGGTCCTCCTTTGAACCCTTTGTTACCGAAGCCGGCTTACAGCTCAACTTTTTGCCCACCCATATTACTCAAAACGGGGTTGATTATGTGGTTTTTCAGTCCTTTGTGGGCGGCGCGGATATTATTCCGGCCTTTCAGTTGTTTATTAAATCCAGTTCCGACGGCGGCCTAAGCTGGACCCCTGCCCGCCGGATCACCACTTTTCAGGATTCCTATACGAACACCGCCGCCTCCGTGGATCGTTTCGATAATCAGCGTCCCCACCTGTCGATTCAGGGGAATAACCTGTTTCTCGTATGGGAACGCCGCCTGGGTACCGCATCTCCCCAGATTTACGGCGCCGCCATCCAGGGGGACGGGACTGTCATCGGCCTGGTGGACCGGATAAACGCCGATGACGCCTACTGCAACAACCCCATCGCCTTTCAATATGAGGGACAGCCCACGGTTATCTGGTTTGACAGCCGCAGCGGAGCCAACCGGGTATTCCTGGCCCAGCGCTGGGGTATAAACTGGCAGAACTACGATCTTTCCGGCGCCAGCGGGGACGCTTCCTTTGCCCGTCCCGTGGTTGATAATGACGGGCTCTTTGTCTTTTGGCAGACCACGGCCCAGGGGACCAACCGTATTTATTCCCTCTCTCCGGATACCACCGTCGTATCCCCCCGGCTTACGGCCCAGAATTTCAGCCCCTCCCGCCGTACCTCGGGGGAACAGGCCCGGATATCCTGGAACATTCCCTATGATCCTTCGGGGATTATGGGTTTTTCCTACAGCTGGAGCATGTCGGCGGATGAACTTCCGCCCCGGCAGATCCTGGTCTATACGGGTACCACCTCGGCGGTAGAAACCGCCCGGGAGGACGGGAGCTGGTACTTTACCATCATTGCCCAGGACTTTGCGGGAAACTGGTCCGCCCCTTCCCGGCTCGAATACATTCGGGATACCACCCCACCCCCGGCGGCGAATATCATCCCCCCCCCGGTGGACGAAGAGGGCTATCTCCCTTCAAATACCTTCTCGATCCGGTGGAATCCGCCTCCGGCGTCGGATGTGGCGGGGTATACCTGGAGCTTGAATTATGTGGGCCCCACGGACGCCTATGCTTCTGTGGACGCCGCCGAATTTGCCTCCATCGTAGAGGTGGATTTCCCCCCGGTCCAGTCCCTCCCCCCCCGGATCATGGGGATGGAGAATGCCGTTTCCTATACCAATCAGGATGACGGCATATGGCGTTTTACCGTTTCCGCCATTGACGAGGTGGGGAATATCGGCCCCCCGTCGAATATCGTCTTTAGGATGAATAAATATATTCCCTATACCTATGTAACCTATGTGGATTCGGGGCAGGATGAACAGGGGATCCTGTCTATCCGGATCATTGGGCGGGGTTTTGCCGAAGGCGGTCAGATTACCCGGATCTTCCTGGACCGGGACGGCCAGCCTCCCTATGACCGGGAATACTTCCTGGACCGGGGGAATTATGAGGTCCGGTCGGACCGGGAAATTGCGGGATTACGGATTGAAAATATTGAAGAAGGGCTCTACCGGATTGGGATGGAACATCCGTGGCGGGGCCTGTATATGACCCCCCCCCTGGTAACGGTGGACGAGACGGGGACCGTCAAATTCGGGGATTTCTCCCGTATTTGGGAGCCCTCCTGGATCATCCGGCCGGAACGCCGCTATCGGCTTGATACGGCCCTGTTAATCATCATAGCCATTGTTATATTCTGCGCCATAGGACTGGCGGTCTCTATCAGGGGGCTCGGTTCGGTTGTGGCGGAAAGTGCGGCGATACGCCTCGAGGCTATTGCCCTTATTACAGGAGATTTTATGCCCTCGGAAAAGAAAAGAAGACTCAGAAAGATCAAAAGGCGGGGTGTGGGTTTGCGCATCAAGCTGGCTTCCTTTACCATAGTTTTAGTGCTTCTGGTGGTCTTTATGGTCTCCGGCTCCCTGTACTATATGATGACCAGAACCCAGGAAGAAACCCTGCTCCAGGGACTGTGGGATCGTTCTACCGTATTATTGGAAGGCCTGGCCTCCAGCGCCAGGGCCTATCTTCCTTCGGGGAACGTCCTGGAATTGGGATTCCTCCCCGCCCAGACCGCGGCTATTCCCGAGGCCCGGTACGTGACCATTACCGGATTCGGCAGCGGCACAAGCACCTACGACGATCATGTCTGGGCTACCAACGATCCGGATATCCTTTCAAAGATAGATACCGCGGAATTCCAGCCCGGCGTTTCCCGGCTCCAGGACATCCTCTCCCAGCGGCTGGCGGATATATCCCGGCAGCTGGACGACCAGGCCCGGGCCGAGGTAGGGGATCTTTCGGCCAGCATCAACGGTCTTACCCAGGAGGCCCTTTCCCTGGCCCTGCGGACCGATGCGGCCAGTATCCAGCGCCTGAATGATATTCAGGTTACCACCCGGTCCCTGGAAACCCGGTTAACCGAGCGGCTTACGGTCCTGGCCCGGGACATAGGCTCGGAACCGAATTTTTCGACCCAAACCCTTACTGAAGACGGAAACCATCTCTATATCTTCTTTAAACCCGTTATGTTCCGGCAGGGATCGGAGGATATCTACTTCCGGGGCCTTATCAGGCTGGAGGTATCCATCGATTCGATTATCGAGCAAATTGCCGAGGGGCAGCGGGATCTGCTGCAGGTTATTCTGATCGTCGCCTTTACCGCCCTGGCCATAGGAACCGTCGGGGCTCTTCTCCTGGCGACCCTTATCATCCGTCCTATCATAAAACTGGTGGCCCATGTAGAACGGATCCGGGATACCGAAGATAAGGAGAAGCTTGAGGGGGTGGACATCAACATAAAAACCCGGGACGAGATCGCCGTTTTAGGGAATACCATTAACGATATGACCCATGGCCTTGTAAAAGCCGCCCTGGCGTCCCAGGATATGACCATCGGTAAGGAGGTCCAGAAGAAATTCATCCCCCTGGAAATAGACCGGGAGGGGAATAAGCTGACCTCCGGGTTTAAGGATACCAAGAATGTGCAGTTCTTTGGCTATTATGAGGGAGCCAAGGGGGTTTCCGGGGACTATTTTGATTATCAGGATCTGGACGGCCGGTATTATGCCATTATCAAATGCGACGTGGCCGGCAAGGGGATCCCTGCGGCGCTTATCATGATCCAGGTGGCCACCATGTTCCTTAACTATTTTAAACAATGGAAGCCCTCTGAAAAGGGGATGCACATAGAGGAAGTGGTC
>JAISOR010000074.1 GCA_031275535.1 Treponema sp.
AATAGCCGAAAAGAGGATCCTCCTCCTGGATGGAGCCATGGGGACCATGATCCAGCGGTTTAAACCGGAAGAGAAAGATTTTCGGGGCCGCCGTTTTGCTTCCCATGAAACGGCCCTCTTGGGGTGTAATGACGTACTCTGCCTTACCCGGCCGGATGTTATTTCCGCAATCCACGAAGCCTACCTCCGGGTGGGGGTGGATATTATCGAGACCTGCAGTTTCAACGCCACGTCGGTTTCCCTGGCGGATTATGGCCTTGGAGGTTTGGCCTATGAGATAAGCCTTGCCTCGGCCCGGCTGGCCCGGAAATCGGCGGATCGTTTTTCCATTGGGGATAAGCCCCGCTTTGTGGCGGGCGTTTTGGGCCCCACCGCAAAGAGCGCCAGTATCTCGCCGGATATGAACGATCCGGGTAAACGGGGTGTATCCTGGGACGAACTGGAAAAAGCCTATTACGATAATGCCCAGGGGCTCCTGGACGGCGGGGCGGATATCCTTATGATAGAAACGATCTTCGATACCCTCAACGCCAAGGCGGCAATTTTTGCGGTTTCCCGCCTTCTGGAAGAGCGGGACCTTAAAGACGCAGTGCCGGTGATGATCTCCGCCACCGTTTCCGATGCCGCAGGACGGCTGCTTTCGGGGCAGACCGTGGAAGCCTTCTGCGTGTCGGTCCTCCACGCCGCGCCCTGGTCGGTGGGGCTCAACTGTTCCTTTGGGGCGGAACGCCTAAAAAGGCATATAGAGGATCTGTCCCGTTTTGCCCCCTGTCTTATCAGCGCCCACCCCAATGCGGGGATGCCCAACCGTTTTGGGGAATATGACGAAACCCCGGAATCCATGGCCCTTTGTATAGAAGAATATATGAAAGAAGGGCTGGTAAACATCGTAGGGGGCTGCTGCGGTTCTACCCCCGCCCACATTGCGGCCATCGCCAAAAAGGCGGCGGCTTATGCTCCCCGAATTCCCCCGGCATCCCATAAGACCTTTCTTGCGGGACTCGAACCCCTCCTGGTGGACCGGAGCCGGTTTATCGATATTGGGGAACGGACCAATGTGGCGGGGAGCCGGAAATTCCTTCGGCTTATAAAAGACGAAAATTACCAGGAGGCCATGGGTATAGCCAGAGATATGATAGAAGAGGGCGCGGCGATCATCGATATCTGTATGGATGACGCCCTGCTGGACGCAAAAACGGCGATGGTCCGTTTCCTGAACCTGGCGCTCTCGGACCCCGATATAGCCAGGGTCCCCGTCATGGTGGATAGCTCCCGCTGGGAGGTGATTGAGGCGGCCCTTAAATGTATCCAGGGAAAGGGCCTGGTAAATTCCATCAGCCTTAAAGAGGGGGAAGAAGAATTCCTCAGAAAGGCCCGGCTGGCCCGGCGTTATGGAGCGGCGGCGGTGGTGATGCTCTTCGACGAGCAGGGACAGGGGGTGGACTACAAACGGAAAATAGAAATAGCCCGCCGCAGTTATGAACTCCTGACCAACGACGGCTTCCCCCCGGAGGATATCGTCTTTGATCCCAACGTGCTTGCGGTGGCCACGGGGATCCCCGAACATGACCGGTATGCCCTGGATTTTATCCGCGCCTGTGAATGGATCACCGCCCATTGTCCGGGGGCAAAAATTTCCGGGGGCATATCAAACCTTTCCTTTAGCTTTAGAGGGAATGAGCCGGTCCGGGAAGCCATGCACAGCGTTTTCCTTAAACACGCCAGCGCCGCGGGGCTGACCATGGCCATTGTTAATCCCGCCACCCTGGTCTCCTATGATGAAATTGAAGGCGAGCTGCGTCAAACCGCGGAGGATGTTATCCTATGCAGGGACTAGCTCCCGGCCCGCCTTCCCCGGAAGACAAGGCCGGAACCCGTCCCAGCCCCACGGAGCGGCTTCTGGCCCTGGCCTTGAAAATCAAGGAAAGGGCCGCTACGGGCGTTCCTTCAGGAACGAGCGCCCCCCCCGGCGCGGTCCCCCCAAAGGAGGCCGATGCCTGGCGTTCCCTCCCCGTGGAAGAACGGGTCGTATACGCCATGGTAAAAGGCCTGGATGATTATATCGAGGCGGATATTCTTGAACTGCGGCCAAAGTATGGCCGCTCCCTGGAACTGGTGGAAGGCCCCCTGATGCGGGGAATGCAGGAAGTGGGGACCCGTTTTGGCGAGGGGAAGATGTTTCTTCCCCAGGTAATCCGCAGCGCCAGGGTGATGAAAAAAGCGGTGGTCGCGCTGGAGCCTTTTATTGAACAGGAAAAAGCCAGGGACCTTGCGCCCCCCGGCGATGAGGCGGCCCGGAGCGGCGGCGCGGCGGGACCGGCGGCCGGCGGGCAGGCCCAGGGTTCCCGCAAAATCCTCCTGGCCACGGTAAAGGGGGATGTCCACGACATCGGGAAAAACATCGTCGCCGTGGTCCTGGGTTGTAACGGATATGATATTCTGGACCTGGGGGTGATGATCCCCACGGAGACTATCCTCGATACCGCCGAAAAGGAGGGGGTCCGGATCATCGGCCTCTCCGGGCTCATCACCCCTTCGCTGGACGAAATGATCCGCACCGCCAGAGACATGGAGAGGCGGGGTTTTACCATCCCCCTGATCATCGGGGGGGCTACCACCAGCCTGGCCCATACGGCCCTGCGGATCGCCCCGGCATACTCCGGCCCGGTGGTCCATGTCCCCGACGCAAGCCGTTCCGCCGAAATAGTCCGCCGCCTCCTTTCGGAAACCGAGCGGCCCCGTTTCCTTGAAGAGCTGGAACATAGCTACCGGGAAGCGGCGGAACGGCATGAACAGATCCGGGCCCGGATAGAACTCGTCCCCCTGGAAGCGGCCCGGAAAAACCGGGTTCCCCCGCTGCGGACCGTAGCGCCGGAACCCAGGGTAAAGCATATCCGGGTCTTTAATGATTATCCGCTTAGCCGGGTTGTTCCCTATATGGATTGGACGAGCCTTCTGCGGGTCTGGAAGATGGGCGCATTTTCTCCGGGGCAGGAGGGGTCCCCGGGGAAACCGGGGGGCCATGAACGGGAGGAGGAGCGGAAAAAGCTGCTGGAGGACGCCGGGAAACTCCTGGACCGTATCATCTCCGGGGGCCTCCTGCAGCTCCGGGGGGTCGCGGGCTTTTTCCCCGCCTGTTCCGATGGGGACGATATCCTGCTCTATGATCCGGAGGCGGCGGGGGAGGGCTGCGGCCCTGAAGGGGGCCGGGAACTGGCCCGGTTTTGTTTTCTTAGGAACCAGGAAAAAAAACGGGCCGGGGGTCCCAACCCCTGCCTGGCGGACTTTATTGCCCCCGGCAAGCTCCATGGCGGGGCTGTTCCGGCGCCTTCCCCGGAGCGGCAGAGTTCCGGGGGGCCCTGCGCCGGCTGGACCGGAGACTGGCTGGGCCTCTTCGCCCTCAGCGCCGGGTTCGGGCTCAAGGAGGCCCAGGCCCTGTATGCCGCAAACAACGACGACTACGGCGCCCTGCTCCTCTCAAGCCTGGGGGACTGCCTGGCCGAGGCCTTTACGGAAGAGCTTCACCTGCGGGTCCGCCGGGAATGGTGGGGCTATGAACAGCCCGGCCCCGCCGGTTCCGGCGGGACCCCCGGCCCGGATGAAAACAGCTTGAAGGGGAAATACCAGGGCATCCGCCCGGCCTTTGGGTATCCCATCTGTCCTGATCATGAAGACAAA
The DNA here is from genome assembly GCA_031275535.1 of Treponema sp. Next base: position 3,679 of record JAISOR010000074.1, read on the forward strand.
CGGATCCTCTTTGATCTCCTGCAGGTGGAGAAACACTGCGGTCTTAGCCTGACCGAATCGGCCATGATCCAGCCGGCGGCTTCGGTATGCGGCCTGTACATTGCCCACCCCGGGGCCTACTATTTCGGCGTTGGGGCCGTCGGGGAGGACCAACTGCAGGATTGGGCCGCGCGGAAGGGCATCGGCCCCGAAGAAGCCCGCAGGCGCATAGGGAGGATTTAGTAGTTAATTGGGAAAGCCCCTATCATGCAAAATTATTGCACTTTTTGGGCCGGGTTATGGCGTCAAGAGGGGGTATTTTTTCCACAATTATTGGCTGATTTTTGGAAATTTTCCGGCCGCCGGCGGGGTTGGCAAAAAAAGTGCAAATTTTCTTAAAATTCCCATAAATCCATTGACATTCCATGTTATTACTTAACGCAATTGTATACTTACGTACACATAAACATATATAAAAAATAACTTAATTACCTCAATTTCCTTCATAATTTTTATATATATCCTATTAATTCTATGATATTTATATATATCATCC